>SLQI01000048.1 GCA_007131535.1 Balneolales bacterium
AAGTTTGTTTTTCTCAAAAGGAGGGTGCGGGGAGTTCTCGCAAAGGCCGCGAAGATTTCACGCAAAGGGCGCTAAGGAAATTTGTAAAGGTAAAGCCCCGCAAAGATGGAACTATAAAAAACTTTGCGTTCTTTGCGTGCCAACTTTGCCGCCTTTGCGTGAACCCTTCTTCACTCAAATGCCCGAAATATCTATCCATCAATAACATCATATTTCCAGCTTCTCCGGTGGTTTGGAAAACTTGCTTACCCAATTGAATACCATGGGGATTAAAAACAGCGTGAGGATGGTGCTGGTGATCATGCCGCCCATGAGGGCGAGGCCGAGGGATTGCCGGAGCTCGTAGCCTTCGCCGATGGGCATGACCATGGGGAGCAGACCGAGCACGGTGGTCATGGTCGTCATAACGACGGGGCGGAAGCGGTGCTGACCGGCCTGGGTGATGGCACGGTGCAGATCGCCGGTGTCTTCGTAATACCGCCGCATGAAATCCACTTTCAGGATCGCATCGTTCACCGCTATACCGGTTAGAATCAGGATACCGAGGAACGACAGGGTATTCAGCCCCGCGCCTAACGCCCACAGCAGCAACAGCGAGCCGATCCACGCGAACGGGACGGAGAACATGATGATCAGCGGATACTTGAGATTTTCGTACTGGATAGCCAGGATGATGTAGATCAAAATCATGCTGATCAGCAGCAGCCGGCTCATATCTCCCAGCAGATTATCCACCTGAATAGCGGTGCCGCTCAGCGAAATCTCGGTACCGTATTCCCGGTTGAATTCATTGATCATCGACCTGAAATCATCCGAACTCCACCACCAATCGGCCATCGACATATCGCTGACATAGCTGAGTACCGGGGTCTGGTTGATCCGTTCGTACTGTTCCGGCTCATCCGACGGAACGATGTCGGAGACCAGCGTAAGCGGAATGCTGCGGCCCTCAAGCGGGATGCGCATCGATTCGGGATCCATCGCGCTGCTGCCGCCTGAAAACAGCCGCACGTCAATGGATTCATCATCCCGCATCCACTGGGTGAGGTTCATTCCTCGCGCCGAGGTTTCCAAATAGTTGATCACATAGGACTCACTCATACCATAGCGCAGCATACGATCCGGACGGAAATAGAGGTTGTAAGTTTGCACTCTTTCCGGAAACTGAAGCTCCAGCCCGCCCAGACCGCCGGCAGAAAGCCGGTCGGAAAGTGCTTGTGAAGCTTCGGCGCTGCGCTCGCGTTCCATGCCGGCAAAATGCACCACTACCGGGGCACCGTGCTGACCAATCACATTATCCAGGATCGGCAGTGAGGATTCGCTGCGGGCCGTCATACCTTCCTGCATCTCTCCGAAACGGGAAATGATTTCATGAACCCGTTCCGCCTGTGCCGGACCTTCCACCGGAACTTCAATAGAGAACCGGTTCATCCCCTCATCCATCAGCCGGGAAATATTGCTTTGGTCGGTATAGCCACCCATGGTCAGAATACCTTCGGCGCTGGTATTTTGGTGGATCTGCTCGGTAAGTACGCGGGCGGTATGCTCAGTACTCGGCAGGGCGGTATTGCCCGGCAGGCTCACCCGGTAGCGCACCGAGTTTTCTTCGAAATCGGGTAGAACCGATTTCGGCATATACATGAAGGCCGTAACCGCCGTGGCGATCAGTAACAAAAATATGCCGATGAACGGCAGCGGCTTGCGCAGGGCGTATTCAAGCAGGTTTTCGTATTCCGCGCGCACCCGGTTCAGCAGGCGGGTAAAAATCGTACCCCGGCTGCCGGTTTCTTCGGTGGCTTTCACTTTGAACTGGTAGACCAGCACCGGCAGGATGGCCAGCGCTACCAGCAGCGAAGCCATCAGACTGATCGAGAGGGTCAGTGCCTGATCCTGAAAAAATGCCCCTTCAAATCCGCCGAGAAAAACCAGCGGGAGGAACACCGAAATCGTGGTGAACGTAGAAGCGGTTACGGCCAACGCGATTTCCCTGGTTCCGCTGGATGAGGCGTCGAACAGACTTTTGTTCTTCCGGTGGCGGTTGATGTTTTCCAGCACCACAATGGCGTTATCCACCAGCAGCCCGATGCCGAGGGTGAGTCCGCTCAGGGAGATGATGTTGAGCTGGATCCCGAACAGGTACATCATAAAAAAGGTGAGGAAAATGCTGACCGGGATCGCGATGCCGATGGTGAAAGGTGAGCGGGAATCATTCAGAAAAAAGAACAGGACAAAAAACGCCAGAACACCCCCCAAAAGCAAAGTCTGAAGCAGGTTGCTTATCGTCTGATCAATGTAGGTGGCATTTTCGCTGAGCACACTCAGTTCAATTCCCGGAAACTGATCTTCTACCGAATCGAGCACCGGCAGCAGGGTTTCGTAGACTTCGACGAGGTTGGTGTCGTAGTCTTTCCGGACGAGCACGCTCAGCATGGGAGCGCCATCCACCATCGAAAACGAAACGGGGTCGCTTTCGGCCATTTCCACCTCGGCGACATCCTCCAGCCGAAGTATGCGCTCACCGCCGATGCGGGCCAGGGGGGTACGGCGGAGGTCATCAAGGTTGGAAATGCGGCTTTCAATTTTGAGTGAGTAGCGGTACCAGCCGTCCCGCAGCTCACCGGTGCTGGCGAATTCATTGGCTTCCTGCACACGATTTTCAATTTCGCTGATGCGCAGATCGTAGCGGTCGGCCTGCCGCTCGTCGTACCGAATGCGCACTTCCGGGATCACTGCGCCCACCATCACGGCCTGTGCGATGCCGTCCTGCTGTTCGAGGCGCCGGGTGAGCACCTGATCGGTCCAGCGTTTCAGTTCGAGCTGGGTGTCGAAGTCGGGGTCGGTCATGCCTTCCTGGGAGACGCCGATGACCGCGACCGGCTCATCGGCGGGATTGGCATAAACGAGCTGCGGTCGTTCGGCCTGCTGCGGCATCCGGGGTTGGGCGCGATCGAGCTGTTCGCGGACATTGAGGAAGGCCAGGTCCATATCGGTGCCCCACTCAAACTCAAGTTGAATAAAGCCCATTCCCTGCCGGGCGAAACTGTGGGAGCTCTCCACTCCCGGCACACTGCCCAGCAGCGCTTCGAGCTGCTCGTTAATGCGGGTTTCCACCTCCCGGGCGGAAGCGCCGGTCCACTCGGTCTGCACCATGAGGTTGGGATTGTCTACATCGGGGAGCAGATCAACCGACAGCTCACTAAGCGCCACATAGCCAAAGATGAAAGTGGCAATGACGAGCATGATGGCGGTGACCGGGCGGTTAAGGAGCATGGGTCAGTGGCGGATTAAAAGGTAATGTTAGCACTTTCATTTTAATATAACAGATGATAGTGATAACTGTGCTAATTAAAAGTTTGGACACGGAACTATAATAATAGTTAAGGAAAAAGTAAAGGGATCGTTATTTGATATTCTACGAGTTTAATTAATATGAGCTCTCCTGTGAATGGATAGAGGAGGTTGCTATGAGTTCTTACAATAAACAACTTTTGGTTATCCTGACTCAAGATTTTTTCGGCAAAGCAAAATCCACTTCTGTAGGATTGGAAGCACCACTAAATGAAATTGATGTAAATGACGAACTCAAAATGACAGTGTAAGATAGCTAATGGCTTTTCATCTTTTTCAACATATTCCGGAAAAAGGCCTCCATCATTTATCAATTTTATACTCCTCAATCCTGGGAATATCTTCCGGATAATCCAAAGCTGTGCGGAGAAAGATGCAATCGTTTTTAGTTGCAACCACCTGATGTCCCTTTGGTACTTCAACACCTTCAGCAATTACGGAACCATCATTACGGTAGATATTCAACCACATGGGCGCATGCTCCTGCTGTCGAAATTCAAAGTACATGATAATGTGAATATCCGGTTCAACCAGAAAATGCCGGGCATTCATATTAAAACTTTGGGCATATTCGATGTGTTCTTCTTCCCATTCGTAAGGGTTTAAGTCTCCGGGAAAAGAGGGAGGCTTTTGGCGGTATTGATTGTAATCATAGGTTTGAAGTGCATTTATGACCTCCATTTCCGTGTTAAGCTCGTAAATTCCATACGAGCCCGGATACAGTACAAAAAAGGTGTCTCCTTCCGGAGCTGGGGTAATTGAGCCCAGGTTAAACCGGTTTAAAAATATGCGGTGGGCGTCATCTTCGAATTTAAAACCTTTTGAAAGTTTTTCCCCTTCCAAGGAATGGATGCGGATCATCTCTTTGTCAGTATCATCGATGCTATAAGTTGCTATATAATCATCATCTACAAGGAAGTCATAAAAGAAACCTTCAATAGATATGATTTCCAATAATTCCTGACTTCCTATGTTAAATTTGGAGATACGTTGTTGGGCAATGTCACTTACATACAGAATATCCTCTTTTACATATAATCCGCTGATCAACTCAAACTCTCCGGGTCCCTGACCTTCACTACCAATTGCTTTCTGAAACAACCCATCTTCACCGAAAATGAGTAGTTTATTATTATGATAATCCGGTATGATCAATTCACGATCGGAGGTGAGAGACATTAAGGGAAATTCTGAAATAACATGATCAATGGTTTCAGAGGGTTGAAGTACTATTTGCTGCTCTTTTGAAAAAAGCTCATTCCATCCTATTGGTTCCTCATTTACAGGGTCTTCAATAAATGTAACTGAGTGCTCCTTTGGGCTGTCATTTTCTGTTTTACAACTTAAAAACTAAAGAATTAAAGGAATTAAAAGGATCCGCGAGTATTTCATAGTATGTTGTACACTTCTAATAATAAATATAGAGTGGCAATGACCAGCATGATGGCGGTGACCGGGCGTTTGAGCAGCATGCGGGAAAAGTATAAGTTGAAAGAGGTTAATGCACTCAGGTTAAAGTATTAGCAGATAATGATTAAAGAGTTGTTTAACTGCTTGCTTGACAACTATAGGAATAGTTTGAGAGAAAGTAAAGGGGTGGGCAGTTGAAATTATTTTTTATGGGTAAATCATGATGCCATCAACTTTATCGCTGAGATGGGGTTGCAATTGAAGGTTGTGATGAAAGACCATTGGTTCTCCGGGAAATATTTTCCGTTGATAATATAAATTGATTCATTGCCCGGCACAGATCTTCAGGGTTTACGAGTAGCTTATAACCTGAGTTTCATTACTTTTTTATTAACACTATACCCCTTATTATTTGCAGCTTAATAGCTTACCCCCCCACCTCTCACCTTTCTCGCTTAACCACCAGGTCATACCACTTGTCCGAAGTTTAAAATTGAACCCATTTTTTCAGTGAAACCTCATCAGTTGCCACTGCTGACATTCTCAAACAATGCAAACAGATGATGATCCAGCCGGACCCCGAGGTGATGGCGGGATACGTGCAATAACATGGAGTCTTCAGGTAATTGGACAATTTTTTCCGGCTCTCCGTCCTCGTTTATGATCGCCCACTGCTCATACTCACTTTGGTGATTGAGATGCAGCCAGTGGCGGCCCTCAGTGTCTATAATCATATCGTCGGCAATTGATTTGGTCTCTGGCAGCAACTTTTCCATTTCTGCCAGAGCGCCGTCCGGAGTATCATCCAGTATCTGTTCGCGCTCTTCTGACCCTAACTCTTCGGAATGCAAATCGATCGAAATCGTCGACAGGGTATCGAGATCTGCATTTACTGTAGCAATTTCATCAGAGCCGGACCAGTAAAGGCTCAAGGTTTCGTCTTTGGGGTTATACGCACGAAGATGTTCTGCAGTGAATGGAACCTGCCTGCCGCCTCTCGGCTCACCATCAATCACATTCCGGGCAAACGCACGATCAGATATTTCTCTGGTAAATATGTAAGCATCCTTTTCTTTATCGTAAACAGTTAGATAGGCTTTCGGTTCACTATCCAGATTGCCTAAGTATTCAAACGACCTGAAAACGACTATATACAAAGATTCATCAAGCTGATAAATGTCGGTGGAATTAGCGGTTTCTCCGGCCGGCAACACAAATTCGTTTTCATACACACCTTCTCCATTGAATTCCAACACCTTACTGTTGGCCTGATCATATACCAAACCTCCCCCTTCGGAAGAAAGCGTTAAGAAATTCGGATCTTCCATCTCACCCGGACCCTGGCCTTCACTCGCGGCAACTGACAACAATGAAATATCTTCATTAAGATGATATAACCTGCTCTGGCTGCGATCCGGCAATAAAAACTCCCCTTCCGGTAACGGGATACTGAAATAGCCGAGATGGTCGAAATAAAAATCGCCGGCGCTTTCTGACGCTATTAACTTCTCCGGCGTTATCGTTGGAAGTTCTGATACCCTGGTTTGTTCTTCAGCCGCTTCTTGACCACAAGAGATAAAAACGAAAGGTATCAGCAGATAAATGAATGTGTTGTTTTTTAACATGGCCCGGGTATGTATGCAAGGTTAAAATGTTGATAAAATAAACGCTCTTAACATTTTACAAAAAACAAAAACTATCCTATACGACCAAATCAGACCATATAATCCTAAACATTACCGAGGTGTTTCAACATTGCGGAAAACCCGGCATGACTTGACATCCACCAGTCGGCGGAACAATCATGCGCTTCGTTATCGGGGTTTTTCAAAGCCTTCTAATACCCTTGATTATGCAGTGCTTTTGATCTTATAGATTTACTTTGATCTAATTTCATATACCACTACGGATAATACATCAGAATCACCGATGTGTATCCCATAAAGAAAGTTATCTTTAACCTGTTGCAGCCTAATGTGCTCCGGGATTGAAGCGGAGCCGAGTTTGTTGCCTTCCATATCGGCAACCAGAAAATCTGTACCTGATCTGTTTTCAGCCGTTTTCACATCGAACCAAATACGATTCGAATTATCGACTACAAAATTATCAAATACCGGCCAGGTATTCGGAATTTGTTCTTCCATTTCTGACGTAATATTGTCCCGCCACCTGCTATACATTTCCCTGCGCTCGCTACGTGTTATCTCGACCGGTTCATAATCGAATGCCAGCGTATTCATTACATCCCCCCCTAAGGAATAAAACTGAACTCTTAAACTGTCGTTTCTTCCGTAAAGAATTTGGTTGTTATGTAATGTGAGAACTGGACTCCGCGCAAAAGGTTTGGTGATCACCCGGAATCCGCTTCCGGTCTCCTCCACTAAAGACTGTTCTCCTTTAACCGTTAAAATATGCTC
>SLQI01000450.1 GCA_007131535.1 Balneolales bacterium
CATTTCGTGTCTCCTGCTCTGGTGTTTGTGTTGATTTTTTTCCTTCCGGTCTCAGCCAGCGATCATAGCCATACGCGAATGCGGCACCTATCATCGAGAGGCCGATAAATAGTGAACCCCAGTAGGGCCAGGAATGTGCGGTAATATTCAGTAATTGAGAAGTGCCTATGAGCGGGGGTTGATAGCTCATATCCGGCACCTTAATGGGTGCTCTCGGATCGAGATCGTGTCCGTACTGATATCCCCAGTAATAGAAATCCGCCAAACCGCCAAGGGCCAGCAGAATAAATAAACCGATCCAGGTAATCAGCAGCCATACCTTGCCGAATGCGGCAGTCAGCAGGCCAAAAAAGATCATAAAAGCAAAAATCCACGGCATCACTTTGAATTCCCAGAAATCTTCCGGGTGAATTTCCGCCATGCCCACGTAGTGGTTCAGAATGTTGATGTTGCGGATGTCATGCCGCTCATGCCCGGTTACATCATCGAGCCAGATGTGCATTCCGATGCCGTCCGGGTACTGTGGCGCATACAGAGTGATGGACCAGATCGGGGTAAAATATACCGGAATTAACAGCAAAGCTGCGAACAAGACAATAAGCCTCGCCTTGGTAGACATATAAACTCCCTGTTGGTTTGGTAATTTGGTGATTAGGGTAATTGAGGTAATTAGGTGAATGGGTCATCTATAGTATTAATCAACCTAATTACCTTAATCCCTCAACTACCTTAATTCCTTGTTTTACATACACCTTCCAGGTCTCTGGGACCTGGAAGGTGTTTTGGTGATAGTGAGAACGAGATCTATAGTGGCGCTATAATTCAAGTTCTTCTTCTGCGGGATCGAGCTCACCGCCGACATCCCACTTCAATTCTACATTATCCGCCGGATCGGAAACCCGGATGTAGCCTTGCATCTCCTGGTGGAGTGCTGAGCAGAAAGCGGTGCAGTAGAAAGGATAAATACCGGTACGTTGCGGTACCCACTTAATGGTTTGGGTATCTCCCGGAGGCACCAGTATTTCTGAGACATTCATGCCTTTGATCGCGATACCGTGCACCATATCCCAGTCCTGCTCCACATTGGTCAGGTGTACATAGACCGTATCCCCAACATTGATACCTTCAATGTTATCCGGGGCAAAGTGGCTTCGGATGCTGGCCATGTAGATGCGTACGACATCACCATCCCGCTCAACACGCATATCCTCGGTTGTTTCAATCTTATGCGGGTGGTTGTTGGCATCGAGGTCATAGATTTGCATAGCATTGCCGCTGATCAGATCAGCCCGAACAGACTGCGCATAGTGAGGCTCACCGACGGTAGGAAAATCCAGTATCATTTCCATTTGTTCGCCGGAAATATCATACATTTGCGCCGGATGATTCTGCTTCGGACCTGTCGGCAGGAAGCGGTCACGGGAAGTCTTGGTCAGACCCAGCATGTACCTTTTATCCGGATTCGGAGTGTCTCCGCCGGTGATCATAAGGTGACCGATGGAGTAGTAGGAGTCAATGCGATCAACTACTTCGAAGGTATCGAGTGACCACTTTACAATTTCAGAAGAAATGTAAACCGAGGTATAGGCATGGCCGTCACCGTCAAACTCGGTGTGGAGTGGTCCCAGACCGGGATCTTCCACCTCACCGGCAATAGTGGCTTCATACTCTAATACCGGCACTCCGTTGATCCGCTCTTCGAAACGCTCGTTCTCGATAGCATCGATCATTTTGGAAAAAGAGTGAACCGGAATTACGGTCGCAAGCTTACCACCGGCAACGATGAGTTCACCATCCGGAGAAATATCCACGCCGTGAGGTGATTTCGGTGTCGGCAAGAAGAAGATCACATCTTCAGGGATATCTTCAGGCTGTACAACAAGTACCTCGTCATTTTGCTCGGATACGGCCAGCTTATCATCACCTACATAATTGTGATAGTAATTGGCGTCCATCATTTCACCGATTCCGTTCTCGTGAACGTACTCGCTAAGCTTACGCCAGTTAACCGCCACGACGTAGTCTTTATCAAACTCAGAAGCCTGAATTTCCAAAAGCGTGTGCGCTTCTTCAGTGTTATAGCTGGTAAAGAAAACCCAGTCGCTGGAAACGCCTTTACCTGCACGTCCGAGATCGTAGTGATACGGAGGCATTTCCACCTGGAAATCCATACCCAGCCGGCCGGTTTCATCATCTACAGTGATGAAAGAAAGCAGACCGTTAAAGGTTTCCGAGTAGGAAGAAATCGGCACATCCAGATCCAGCTCCGAAGGAATACTGAACCGGGTAGCACCAATCAGATATTCGGTATTTTCGGTAGCAAATGTGGATGCGTGGTTACCGCCGGTATTGGGCAGTTCCAGAATTTCACGGGTTGTGAATGATTGCAGATCTATACGTGCAACCCGGGGCGTATTATTCGCATTGATAAACATCCATCGCCCGTCAGGTTCAGCATTAGTCAAACTCATTTCAGGATGGTGAGAATCATCCCAGGGAATAAATCCGTAACTGGTTTGCAATAATGGCTTGGTTTCTTCAGAATAACCGTATCCTCTTTGCGGGTCCTGAGAGAATACCGGAATATTATTAAGCTTACGCCCGGACGGCAGTCCGAATACGCTTAATTGCCCGCTATAACCGCCTGAAAGAAAGGCATAATATTCGTCATGCTCCCCGGGGGGGACATACGTTTTTTGAGCCGCTTCCTCAGTTCCGAGTACTCCAGGCTCGCCCGGGCACCCGTAAAGCAAAGCGCCGGCTCCGAATATCAACACCATCCCGGCGATGGCTTTGGTTAATGATTTAGGTGATATCATATATCGCCTCCATATGTGAGTATTGTGAGTTGTTTGTTGTTGTTTTGGTTCGGGAAATAATGTTTTAGTTTTCTTCGGCCTGATAGCGCAGGTATTCTACAATTGCGCGGGCCTGCTCTTTATCAACATTTTGATAAGGCATCTCCACCAGATACTCCCGTAGTAGTGCTTGCCCAACCGGATGCCGCTGAATGTTTTCGCTTGGATTGAGAATAAAGTTCATTATGAACTCCGGGCTCCGGCCCGTGGTAATTTTTCCGAGTTCGGGACCTACATGCCGGCCTTCCATTCTGTGACAGGATGAACAGCGGCTTCGGTACACCTGCCGGCCTTTCTCCACTTTTTCCATATCAATTTCATCAGGTATTTCGATTCGCTGATCGATCGGCCCGATTCCATGATCCATTTCAAAATCGGTGAGGCCGGTTTCCTCAGCATTATTACCGGCTTCATCGGTCTCATTCTGCCCGCAGGAGCTTACCCCGAAGGTGACCAGAGTTAATATTATTATGAGGGTAAAAAGCTTGTTCATTATAGAGGTATTAAGAGTATTATATCTTTTATTTGTTTATATAAGTCGCCTTTTTGCCTGTTGTTGCATCCGTAATCGGGGAACCTTCCGTACTATTGGAGGTAATCCATTTAACATCGGTGTTGTTAAGCAGGTCATGCAGTCTGTTTTGTATCTCGCCCCAGTACTTACCGAATGGGCAATTACCGGTTTTCATACAAAGCTCATCGTGCAGCAGACAGCTGCACTTTTCAAATCCCGGCTCCAGTACATTGAGGATTTCTGCAAGGGTAATCTCTTCGGCAGGCCGAGCAAGTGAAACACCGCCGGTATTACCGCGCCTTGAGTAGATGATTCCCCCTTGCTGTAATCGCTGCAAAAGCTTGGTGAGATATTGGAACGGGATGTCCAATTCATCACTGATCTCTCTGATGGCTACAAACCGGCTTTCCGGTTGCTGCGCAAGGTAGCAGACAGATTTTATTCCGTATTTGCTCGTTGTGCTGATCATGATTACATATTTAAGAGTATTTTATCTTAATATACGGGTGTTCTCAAAATCACGCAAGAAAATTTGTAAAAAAATATTCTGAATCTCCCAGCACCCTTACTGATGCAGGTCTTGTCGGATGTTGAGGTCTGATAAAACCTGCTTTATGGTGAATTAGCTATCACAATCACAAATCTGAAATCACATATCGCTAATCTGCTATCCGCCGGCCTTACTTCGATATCGGCTATCGGCTAACCTTTTCGCTTTACCTCAGCCATCTGCGCCGGGTTTAACGGATTAACGATAGCAGATTAACGAATTCAGATTTTTGATTTGTTTCCCAGCTACTTCTTCTCCTGGTTTTCTTCGGACGGCTCCTTTGGCTGATTTTTAAATACGACATCAAGCGGCAGAGATTTGCTGGCCGAACCGGCATAAAGAGAAAGATGCGGGAACGGAATCTCAATTCCCTCTTCTTCAAAGCGCTGTTTGATTTCCATGTTCAGTGAGTTTTTCAGCTTCAACCATTCTTCGCGTATCGCCCAGGCAACGAAAAGTATATCAATGGATGAATTTCCGAACTTATCAAAAATCATCAGCGGTTCGGGATTCGCGAGCGCCGTGGGATTTTTCCGGGCTACATCAAACAACACTTTACGCACCTTGTTGAGATCCTCTTTGTAGGCCACCGATACATTCACATCAACTCTTCGAATCGGAAAGCGGGTGATATTGGTCACCTCCGACTTAATCATCGTCTCATTCGGAATCCGCACAAACTGATTATTGAACTTTCGCAATTTTACCGACATGGTATCAATCGACAATACAACGCCGGTGGTATCCCCTACCGTAATGATATCTCCAACTTTAAATGGCTGTTCAGCAATCAAAAACAGGCCGCTGATGACATTGGAGACACTGGTCTGGGAGGCAAACCCCAAAGCCACACCAACGATACCAGCCGCCCCGAGCAGTGGTGCAAGTTGAAACCCGAAATTGTGCAATACCATCACCATTACCAGCGATAACCCGGTATAAAAGGTAATTTTGCCGGCCAGCTGACCGTAATGTTCGTTGTAATGTTTGGCAAAAAACTGACGCACCCACCGTCGAAGCAGGGATAACAGCGGAACCCCGATAAGCAGCAGTATTATGGCTCTCAATAAATTCTGCCACTGCTCTTCGGTAAGGAAACCGAGTGGAGAAGTAAAGATGGTATTCAGGTAATCAAGCAGTTCCATAAACTTAGTGCATTAATCCCAGTGGTTGTATCTCTCTCAGTCGTTGAAATGTACGCACGGCGAAATTTTTGCGAATGGGGGTGCGGGCCCGGGTTATCAGTTTTCCCCTTTTTGCCTCTTCCGGAAGCCGGCCTTTCATTTCAATATCACACAATTTCTCTTCACCCAGATACAGTATATCGGTTTGATCCGCCCACAAATAATCATCTTTGATGTACATAGACAACCGGTCAACCCGAAGGCAGATATTATCAAAATTAAGTTCACCCTCGGTATTATTGTAGATTTGGATGGTACAAACCGCCATATGAGGCTCGAACATTTCATCTGCAATTTCTCTTCTTGCCGTAGTCGGCAGCCCGTAGCAGAGCTCGCCGTCCATAAATGTTCCGAACCAGGTGTTGGATAGCACCACCGTCGGAATTTCGGTAATTACAAAATCAGGATAGTCTTTTGGCACCACGCGCACGAATACGGGAACGCGCGTATAGATACGAGCCTGGGCTCCCTGAGATACCCGAAACGGAAATTCCGGTTTAATAACTACCGGCCGATCCGGGAAGCACGGGATCAACCGATACTCCCGAATATCCTCCTTCAGCGCCCAACGGGTCCAGTCCAATTGTTTTTCCAAATCGATCATATCTGTCGTTTCCGGCTCATCGACAGCCGGGGCATACCTGTGCGCCACCCTGATTTCATTGGCTACTTTTTTCAGATAAACCGTCAGCGAACTGATCGTTTGGTGCTGCATCCGGTCTTCTTCAAGATGCAAATCAACCCAGTATTTGCTCATATTGTCTGTGCGGTAAAGTGATGATAGACTATTGCCAATGCTAAATATGGAATTTTCTACAAATATGCGCATCATAAGAATGCATACCAAAACAAGATATGTGCCTGATCAATCATCCTCTCCAATACCATCGGCAACCAATGCAGACGATTTATGATACCCACCAACGTTTTACTTTAAGTCGCTGCTGCCCGACAAAACTTTAGCTGATCATGCCCTGCTTGTTTTAACAGAACTTTGTGTGACCAAAACAATTCAGCAAACTGTATGACCTACAGGAATTTCACTTGAGTAATCCACAAATTTACAGGATATTGAATTACATATATATTGAATGAGAAGACAAAATCTCCTGTTATAGTAAAAAGCGGGAGTAATGAAATAAGCTCCCAAAAATTGCAGTGTACAGTGCGTGCACGAGCATTTTTGGGACGAGCGGAACGCAGATTTTGGCGTTTTCTAACAGACAATATTTAACCGCAATAAACGAGAAGAGGAGCCATACCATGGAATTCAAAAATATTTTAGTCCCCACTGATTTTTCAGATCTGAGTTTTAAAGCATTTGAAGCCGCCAATAATTTCGCAGGCTTGTTTGGCTCCAAAATCACTCCTTATCACTGCTATATTCCGCTCTCCGATGTGGATAACATGAACATCTTCGGAGTCGAACATGCCAAACGCGAAGAAGAAGTCCGCGAATCCCTGTATAAGAAACTCAACGAAGCCGCCGCCGAATTTGTGGATTCACAATACCTTGAAGACGGGGTTGTGGATGTTGGAAAACCGTCTTCCGGAATAGTGGAGCGGGGTGAGAAGTTTGATCTGATTGTCATGACGACTAACGGCCGAACCGGTTTCTCACGGCTTCTGATGGGGTCGGTTGCCGAGCGTGTGTTACGCACCTCGCCTACTCCCGTTGTGGTGGTTGAGGAGTATTCCAATCTGGCACCGATCAAGAAGATTCTGGTTACGACCGATCTCTCCGAAAACTCCAAAGCAGTTATACCCTACGCCAATGGCATAGCGCAACTCACCGGGGCGTCCGTCGACTTGGTCCATATTGTCAGCACCGAAAATTACGGCCGGTTTGAAGAAGCTTCCGAAGTGGCCACTGAGCGAAAGTCCCAGGTAAAGGAAATGATCAAGGAGTTTTTCCCCGATATTCAGGACCGCGTCAAAGGCGAAGTGCTGGTTTCTTCCAAGTCCCCGCACGAAGCCCTGTTTGACCTGGATTTCGCCCGCAAATACAACCTGATCTGCATGTCCAC
>SLQI01000200.1 GCA_007131535.1 Balneolales bacterium
CAAACGCAGAATATCCCGGTCCAGAAGCCAGTCCGGAGTCTGGAATGCATGTTCAGCCAGGAACTCCATTGCGCGGATCTGGTCTTCCCGTTCTACGGGCGTATAAATGGGGCCTTCTTCACCGTACCGCTTGTTATGCGAATATACTCCACCCACCTGAACCGTGGCGTGCTGCATAAAACGCTGCCACTGCTGATGGATCTGCAGATAGTGGTTTTCCAGATCCCAATAATCCTGGCCTTCCTGCGACACACGCTCTACCAGGTTGGGAATCAGGCGCTTCAGGTTTTTCAAACCGTATTCGCTCGCTCTTACACCGTCATCACTCATCGACTCAGTCTGGCGGTAAGGATCCCATTCCTCTTCGGCCACATACTGACCGATCAGAAACCGGAACCACGGTTTGTAGTTGTGCTCCATTACCATTTCGTTGAGTGTTTCCCACTCATCATCGGGGCCGTCGTACTGTGGCAGTGGGCTGTAGCCCCACTTAACGGCAAATTTATCGGCTACACCGACCCGGCGCCGCTCGATTTCGGGGATATCATCCCCCGGCTGAGCCACATAATTAAAACGGGTACGTCCGACAACCGAGGCGGCATGTCCCCACTCTTCAATAAAAGAAGCGGATCGAAGCGAGTCCGTCGGAAAGGCGTGGTTACCCATTTGATTGTGCGGCAACCCGACCACGTGGGCAATTTCGTGAGAAACCACATAGCGGAGCGCCTCGCCCATCATTTCTTCCGGGATTTCATCTCCCCGCAGATCTTCGTGCCGGGCACCCATCTGGGAAAATACCCACCATCGAAGCCGCTCCTCCAGGCCGTCAAGCATGTTGATGTGCCCGCTGATCAACTCACCGGAGCGAGGGTCAACCGCACCGCCGCCGGCATTGGCAGAACGTATACTCGTGGCGTTGTACCGAACCACTGAATAGCGGGCATCTTCCATACTGAAGTCCGGGTCATCCTCCGGAGCTACCTTCACCTGGATGGCGTGTTTAAATCCGGCTTTTTCAAAAGCCTCATTCCACTCCAGCAGACCTTCTTTGAAATAGGGTATCCATTTTTCCGGAGTAGCCGCGTCGATGTACCAGACCCAAGGCTCTTCCGGCTCCACCAGCTCACCATTCAAATAGGCCGTAGTGTCGCTGGGCTCCAGCCGGTATCGCCGGATGTATTCGACCCGTTCGGTTCCCTGATAGTCGCGGCCGAAATCAAGCTGGGAAATACCGCGCAGCCCTACTCTCTCATCGAACCACCGGCGGCGCATCGGCTCTTCGGGGAGCAGCACCATTGAGTGATTCACATGGGCCGACATGGTACTGCCGCGGGATTCTGATGGCGGGTTGGCCGCATCGTAGGTCAGTACCGCCCCTACTTCGATATTTTCAGGATAGCTGCGGATCGATTCCACATGACTGCGTTGTGTATCCAGCCCGCGCGCTTCAATTGAATTCCGGGCAAACGAGCTGATTTCAAAGGCATCCGACTGACCGGTATACAGATCGGAAACATCGATGATAATGGAGCCGCCCCGCTCTTTTTCGATATCGAACGCGGCCAGAATCGGTGTGAAACTGTCGCGGTTAACCGCTTTGTATACATTCAGGTTTTCATCGGCACCGTAGTGGTAGGTTTCAGCCCTCAGCAGAATGCGGTCGCGTTTGCGCTCCCAGGAGACTTGCATGTTAGAGTTGGCAAACGGACCGGACTCGGAAAACCACGCCTCCTTCTCCCGGTAGCGGGTGAGGATCACCATATCCCGGCCGAGCATCTCTTCGGGAATTTCATAGAAAAACTTCTCTCCGACCTGGTGGACATCAAAAAGTCCCTCGTCGGTTTCAGCTGCTTGCAGCATATCGTCGATTCGGTTTTGATTGCCGGGCTGTTGAGCGGTACCGGCAGGCCCGCAGGCTGTAAAAACCAGCATAGCAATAGCCGTCATCATCAATCCAACATCAAATCGCCTTGATAGAAAAGGCTTGGTAGAAAAAGGAATCATAAGTTGTAAATTTGATTTCATCATTTATTGCGAAACAGGTGGAACACCCAGATGACCTATATAAGAAATCACGAGGTATTTTGACAGGGGAAATCGAGGTTACTGGTTACTGGTTTCTGGGTGCTGGTTGCCCCGGGCATGTAGATCGCCCCTCCGTCACTCAGTCACTCTATCATTCCGTCTCTCTCTCATTCCCTCAGCCCTCCCTATTCGCCGACTTTCGCGCCCTGTTCGATCCAGCGGTGGAGCTGGTCGCGTTCCTGTTGGGACATGTTGGTCTGATTGGCCAGGGGCATGAATTCGGAGCGCACGGTGGTTCGCATGATCGCATCGGCCTGATCCTGTACCTGCTGTGGTGTATCCAGTTTTATATCGCCGGGCGCGGTAGTCCAGATTTCATCGGAGGGGTTTTCGGAATGGCACTGGACGCAGTGGGTTTGAATGATGAGATCCACTTCCGAAAAGGAAACCGGCTCCGATAAATCAACTTCCCCACTCCGGTCGGCAAGCGGCGAGGTGATCAATGCCAGGGCAAACAAGCCGATCACTGAAACCGGCAGGATGTATCTGGCTTCGAAGCCCCGTTCGATCAGATTCCAGTAGTGTTTGATCCCGGCGCTGGCAATGATGATGCCCATCAGGATCAACCAGTTGTAGTCGTGACCAATAGTGCCTGGAAAGTGGTGGCTGATCATGGTAAAAATCACCGGCAGGGTGAAATAGTTGTTGTGCAGGGAGCGCTGCATAGCTTTGTCCCCAAGGGAAGCATCCGGCTTTTCCCCCGAAAGGGCTGCTCTGACGACAGATTTTTGCGAAGGTATAATCACAAAAAACACATTGGCCACCATGATCGTCCCCATCACACCACCGACATGAATAAACGCCGCCCGGCTGCTGAAAACCTGGACTAAAAACCACGAAAGCCCGGTGAGCAATATCAGCCCGATACCGATAAAAAGCCACGGTTTGTTGATCAACGGGGACTTGCACATCAAATCGTAAATCAACCAGCCGACAACCAGACTACCGATGCCGATTAAAATGGCAGCAGCTACTGAAATATCCGGACCGGCGGGATTCAGGAAAAAGCCTCCGGGATTCATGTAGTAAACCAGGAACAACAAAGCAAAGCCGCTGATCCAGGTTAGATATGCTTCATATTTAAACCAGTGCAGGTCTTCCGGAATCTTTTCCGGGGCAACCTTATACTTTTCCAGATAGTAAAACCCGCCGCCGTGGATCGCCCAGAGGTTGCCGGCGAGTTCACCTCGGACACCTTTACGGTTCAGATTATTTTCCAGGAAGATGAAGTAAAACGAGGCGCCGATCCACATAATCCCTACGACAATATGAAACCAGCGCACGATCAGATTCAACCACTCCATCACATGACCTTGCATCGGGGTTCCGCTTACGGCGATATAGCCGAGGTACAACACAGGTATCGCAATTACCGTAAATGTCAGCACTTTTTTCCCGAGGGCGAGGTTGGCTTTGCGCATGGCCACATCGTATTGGAAGCCGGGTGATTTGTCATGTAGTTCATCAAGGCGGTATCCCCATAGCTTTTTCGTCCAGACATCGAAGAAAAACCGGGCGAGCAGTAGTATGGCAAACAAAATCGCCATATAGATCAGCCAGGGATCGGTTGTCAGACTGGTAAAAAATGCGGACCATGAATTTGCAAACCGGTAGCCCAAAATGGTTGATATGGATCCCCCGAAAACTGTGAAACAATTAAACAGCAAGCTCATATACCTGTGGTGTTTACATACCGGACCGGGCAATTGCACCGAAAGAAACTTCCCGGTCATCCTGTTACTTCATGCCTCTAAGAGTACTCTTACAGGCATTACTCACTCCATCATCCTACATTGATTCGAAATAATAGTGATTTATACGGAAAGATCTGATAAACGGATTATGTGTTCGAAACCTTTATAACAGGCCTTGCAGGTATTACAGTCCGGAAGGTTAAATCAACCTGAATTACTCAAGGGTTTTGAAGCTCTTGTTTTCACAGAAATCCGGCTTCTGATAAACTATTGTGAAAAAAGCATACATGAGTAAATCCTACCTACCCAACAAGTAACTTTTATTTGCTGCGTGCCAGTTTGAAAAAAATATTGTTAACCGCCGCTAAAAAATATCGGAAATCTGTCTTCCAGGGATTTTCTTCATAGGCCTGCAGGTATTTACGCTCAGAAGCCACAATCTCCTCCAGAGTTTCAGGCATATCAACATAGAAAGGCGGTATTAAGCCCGGCTTAAAACGGGTCCGGTACTCCTGCATATCCGGAGGATACATATTGAAGTATTGCCGGCTCAATGCGCGTACTCCAACCAGTTTCACATCTCCCTTTAGCCAGTTAAACCACATAGGTTGTTCATCTAACCAGAATTTGCGAAAGATGCGACCCCATGTAGTTATTCGAAAATCTTCCGAGAACTTGCCCCCTTTGCTTAATCCTCCGTTTTTATATACATATTCCTGCAAATATTCGGAGTAGGGATGCATGGTTCTCAGCTTATAGATATGGACGATGCGTCTGTCCTTCCCGATTCGCTTCAGCTTACAAATCGGTCCATAGGTGGGGCACATATCATAACAGGGCGCTCCGTTTTTTCTGGCTGTGAACCAGGTAAGCCCGTCATCAGTTTGATGATCGATGATTTCAAACCCGCAACAGGTAAGCCTGCCCAGAGTTTCCGCAAGTGAAATCACCCGGTTTTTCCCTTTAGATAGTGCAAAATAGATTTGCTTGGTAACCGGCAACTTCGGGAAAACCCTTTTGTATACAAAATTGAAATAATAATACACCTTCCAAAAGAACCACGGTTTGCGTGATAAGATCCGCTGCTTGCGTTGTCCTTTGGTTTCAACACAGCCTACAAAAAGGCCATTGGGTTGCAGGTTCTCATTCACGTGTTCAAAATACCGATTGATCCGGCGAATATTATTGACCCGGACCATACCAACTACAGCACTCAGCTTTTGTTCATCATGATTTGATACACCATTTGTGTTGAACCGGTTGACTTGATCCAAACTCTCAAGTGTAATTGCATTCTTTTTATCTTCGTGAGTTGTATGGGTATGGTTCAGTACTTTTCTGAGTCCCCGGTTATTAATCGAACTCCATACTCCATTAACCGGCTTAACTTTGAGTTTTTGGGTTTTGTACAGCTTATCCAAACTTTCCATGGCTACTGACTCCACATTGATGAATTTGTATGATATCCCGGCCTGAGGTTATGACCGACCCTCCTGGTGTTGCGAGCAACCCCATTACAGCTTTGGTTTTACTTTCCCCTCACAGCAAAAGGTGCTATATGACCTTTACATGTACTTTCTCCGTAATTTTCTTAGGCTGCATGTTTCTCAATTCATTCACCAGTTGAATTGAGGGTCGTGCATCTTCAATTCCGAATCCTCTCTCCTGAAGAATTTCTTCGTATAGCCGGGTGTGCAAATCATTGAATCCGGAGCTAAACTCCACTTCCTCATCATCGATCATTATAGACCGGTAGGTAGTTTTTCCGTTTTCGACAACACGTTCGGGCAGGTCGCTGCTATCCAATGACAACAGCCAGTTTACGGTAGCATTTTCAAGTTCCAGAAATCCACTCATTTTATCACTTTCGGACATATACAGCTCACATCGCTGAACTTCACCAAACAACCATATAAGCAGATCAAAAAAGTGGATGCCGATATTGGTAGCAACTCCCCCCGACTTTTCAGGGTCCCCCTTCCACGAGTAATGATACCAGTTCCCTCTGGATGTGATATAGGTCAGATCGACATGTTTTTTAGTCTTCTGTTGTTCGGCATCAAGTTTTGCTTTCAGCTCCAGTACTGATGGGTGGATTCTGAGCTGCAGCATGGTATATATTTTTCTCTCATACTCTTCCTCCAGCTCCCGGAGCAGGTCCAGGTTCCAGGGGTTCAGGACTAACGGCTTTTCGCAGATAGCGTGAGCCCCCGATCTCAGAGCAAGGCGGACATGGGCATCATGAAGGTAATTTGGGGAACATACAGACACATAATCCACGGCATCTTCTGAACCCTGGCGTTTCAGTTTCTCCAGGTAGCGGTCAAACCGCTCTATTTCTGTGAAAAATTTCGCATCCGGAAAATAGCTGTCCAGCAATCCTACCGAATCGTGTGGATCAACAGCTGCGACCAACCTGCTTCCGGTTTCCTTTATGGCTTTTAAATGGCGGGGTGCAATATATCCGGCAACTCCGGTTAGGGCATAGTTTTTCATTACCAACTCGTGTTAAAGATTTACAATAACCACTCACCGCACAAAAGATCAAACACCATGCCCTATATTATGTTATCATTAAATATTTGTTATGTAATATTATATATCACAATCCATGAGGCAAATCCAATGACTACTCCCCCTTAAAACTACACCATATTTTTGTTAGAATAGTATATAAAATGTGACACATAGCTCCTTATTTGCGCTTTCAGATCTTTTAGTTCTCTCGAGATTTTAATCCCGCCTTTGGATGGGACTGTTGAAGTGGTGACAGGTATTTAATAGAAAATTGAAAATTGAAGATTAAAAATTGTTTGTCTTCGACTATTAAACCGTGAAATGAAGAATCTTCAATCTTAAATCTTTAATTTTCAATTTTAAACGGATACTTATCCAGAAACCTTCCCTGAGGATCAACCAGCCAGGCCAGATATTCTTCCAGGTTGGTAAATCCATCGCCATTTCGGTCGCGGTTGCCTTCCTCGGGGTCGCCGACTTTCAGATCGTGTTCTTCCTTCCACCAATCCGGCAGGCCGTCACCATCTGAGTCGACCGGGGGCTCGGTGGATTTCAGCTCCGGATAGCCGCCCACATCATGGCCGGAATCGATGATTCCGGTGCCTTCTCCATAGTCGCCTCCATAAGTAGCAGTACCGGTGCGAACTTCTTCGACGATGCGTTTATCAATTGAGTCACGGCTTAACGAGGCGCCGGCTTTTTGCAGGACTAATTCATAGGCCTCTTCGGCGCTGATTTCTTTGCCGAGGGAGGGGTAGTCAAATGGATCATAGGCACGGTTTTGCTCTTCGCTGGTGTTTCGGAACTGAACGCCACCATTCCAATTATCTTCGGAAA
>SLQI01000027.1 GCA_007131535.1 Balneolales bacterium
CATAGGCTACTGGGAAAACAGCGCGACTTCGTCGCGCGAGGAGGAATCAGGTTTTGAATGCAGATTGAGATTAGTTGTGCAATAGACACAGCCGGCGGACGGGGCTTGGTACGGGGTGGGGCGCCCCATACCCCGGGTTGCACTCCGCTTCGCTCCGTTTCACCCGGGGCTGTTTTCGGTCTGCCTCCTCCGCCAGCCGGCGGATCCGGACTACATGACTCGGAACATCTAAGCTATCGTTTCAAAAATGAAACTGCTACTAAAGCCATAACAAAAAGATTAGACTCACCAATAGATCTTAAAAATCAGTGTCGGTGCCGGGCAAACGGCATGGCTCTCTCCTCAATCCGTGCGAATTGCTCCTCTTCATCATCGGGATACCATTTGTATCGGTCAAATGCTCCGATAAACACGATACCATCGATAATCTGAGAGTTCATAGCTGTTACGCCTACATCTACTTCCCATACATCATCCCAGGATAAACCACTGTAAATGGATTGGCTGAATGTATGAGAGCGCTGGTTGCCGTTAAGCAAATTTATATCAAAGACGGGATCATCATCATAATCGATATCTATTTGCGTGACAAAATAGTCCGGATCGTCTTCAATCGACCAGCTAATAGTAAAGTCAGAATTAAAATCAAATTCAGAAGGGAAGGAGGTTTGAAGCATATCCGGCAGCGTGATACTACCGGTGGTTGAGGAACCATCGACCGTAAGTTCAAGTGAAAGATTCTGAGCAGGGGTGAGGTCCGCATCTCCAAAATAGCTTCCGCCGAACCCAAAAAGTTCAACGCTTGTGCCATCAATACTCATGGTAACACTCTCATGGTCTTCAATGATATTGATGATTACATAGGCTTCAAAATCACCATCATACTCATCCAGGGTGATAATAGCGTATGAAACCGACCCGTCAAGCAACGCATCGAAAGGCAAATCCGAAAAGTCGGGAGATTCATCTCCGTCATTGTTACTGCTGCTTCCGCAGCTCAACACAAGGAAACCAAGTGACAGACAAAGCAAAAGTTTTAAAGCGGTAATTTTCATGGCGGTATTTACATATATAAATAAGTGGTCAGGCAAGCAAAAGGGACCATACAGGCAGGCCTGTATTCAAAAATTACCGGGACTTTGTGCAGCCCGGACACATAAGGATTAGCAATTGCAGATTTTGAAAGTATCTGCGAATAGAAACAGCACACTTGAAAGCTAAGCTCAATAAAAGTTAGACATCGTTTTTTATTGCGCAGCAGGGTGCTATGTCGAATATACGTAGTAAATTTCTGAAATATTGGGAGTCTGCCAAAAAAAGTAAAAACTATCACCACCAAGAACTTGTTATGTTATAGATGGTGACTGAAAATTACTACAAAAGAAATACGGTAATTCAGCAGCAAATGTGAGACAAAACCGGTACCTTGCAAATCTGAATATGGCTTGAACAAAATCTTCAAAAAAGATTGGCACTGACCATGAAAACAGGACGGGTCCTATTTTTTTATTAAGCTGAGGGTGTTATCATGAATAAGACCTTAACATTAAACTCCAGTGGTAATAAATTGTTTAAAAAGTTGAAACCCCTGATCATCCTGCTTCTTGCCGGGGTGATGATATATTCCTGTTCCGCTGAGCTTGAGGAAGTCACAATAGGGTATGTGGAATGGGATTCTGAAATTGCATCCACTTATGTTGTGGCTGCTGTATTACAGGAGCGGCTCGATCGCGAGGTTCATCTGCAATCGGCTGAGCCTGATGAAATGTGGGCGGGCATCGCCGCCGGCGACTATGATGTAATCGTATCAGCCTGGCTTCCTGAGACGCATCAATCCTATTGGGATAGCTATGAAGCCGATGTCGTTGATCTTGGGCCGAATCTTGAAAATGCAAAAATCGGCTGGGTGGTTCCGGAATATACCCCCATCAACTCCATCACAGAACTGAATGAGTTTAGCAGGGAGCTGGGTGGCAGGATTATAGGTATCGACCCTGGCGCCGGACTGATGAAGGCCAGCAAAGAAGCTGTTGACCATTATGGAATTAACCTCCGGTTGAATGAGGGGTCAGGAACCTCAATGGCATCAGCACTGAGTTCGGCGATTCGTAATGATGAGCACATCGTCGTGACCGGGTGGACGCCCCACTGGAAGTTTACTTCCTATGATCTCAAATACCTTGATGATCCCGACGGCATCTTCGGGGATACCGAAGCCATTCATACCATCGTAACCCCGCAGCTGGAAGAGCAAGACCCCGTAGTCTACAACTTCCTGAATAACTTTTTTTGGACCAACGACGATATCGCCATGGTCATGGTTATGATCGAAGAAGGCATGGAGCCCCTTGATGCCGCCAAAGCCTGGGTCCGCGATAATGAAGAAAAAGTTGACGGTTGGCTGGAATTGGAATAAGGTGGTGTATGTGCGGGGTAATCCTATTGAGAATTATTAGCTATCAAGAGTTCTATTGAATTTAAGGTTTGCTTGAAATTTTAAGCTGTTTTGGAATGCATAGTATTGCAAAAGGTGTGTTAGAAACTCGGGTTCTCGCAGGCTACCAATCTTCCCTTTAACGTCATTCCGACTGTAGTCGCGGCTATATCTTCTGCCTGTGAAATCTATCCAACCGCGACGACACGGAGGAATCAAACCGGCTCCCAAATTAACCATAGCCACCCAAAACCTGCTGGCATTTCGATAATCCGACAACTTTTGCGCAACTGGGGCAAACATCTCAACCGGTGGCGGGACTAAACTCATCCCCCGGCCCCTTCTCTTATGCATTAAGAGAAGGGGGTGACTCGGATTCAACATTAGGAGTAGGCTCAAGCTTTAACCGTTATTCCAGGTCGTGAGGTACGAACGAACCGTGTAACAATTATCAATTCTGAGATTTGGGGTTTTGCCCTGCAAATTGGCGGTTAAAGCCTCCATTAGAGATAGGGCGCCATCACACCGTCGGTTGAAGTGCGTTTTGCACAACTTACTTTACTCTGTATTTGTCCAGATTCCTTTCGAGGCTGTCTAAAAAGATATGACTGTCCAAAAATGACTTAAATAATTTAGGCAGAGAGCATGGCACATAATTAGCCTTTAACCTTGGATCCCGGACAGCAAGCCGTCGTACCTCCGGCTTTCTTCCGGGAGCGTCTCCGCCAACCGGCGTGATGACCATTAAATTATTTATGTTGCCAGTTTCAATAATTTACTTTTTTAGACAGCCTCAAAAAAAATTTAAAAACAGTATTTCATTTATTTGGAAAAGCTTTATTGTAAGAGTTGTGCAACACACACTGAAACCGACGGAAAGAGAAGTTAGCCAGGAACTTAAGTTTCTATTGCGAAGCTGGCCGGGACACACAAAAACTACCGGATCTTATAATTTAAAACGACTGAGATTTACCCTCTGCCAAATTAACATCTCTTTTTTGTGAGTTTCACTTGCACTTAGTGGCGTAATTGATTAAGCCCATCGATAGATCACCTTCCGAGGCGGTGCATTCTTTACCGAACTTGGTTGCACTTTGGTAGCACTATGGTCCGAATGTGGTCCCAGGGTTGAATGATGCCAATTTATGCCGTTTGGAAGCTGATAAGTTGGGTGCCATATTGGCAGGTATTTTTTGGCCGCGGATTGCCGCGGATCCGCTGGTAGTCGGACAAGTTCCACGCGGATTTTATGTAGTGATCATTCATCAGCATTGCCAAGATATTGCTTGGCTAAGTGGGCAAAACATTCAATTTGGAACAGGAATTAAATTCAATCACGTTCTCACCGGTCCAAACCATGGTGGAATTAAAAAATCCTTGTTTCTACTTTCGGGAAAATTATTTCAGGATAACGGAGAACAGTTTTTTATGCATTTGGAAGATTTCCAGCAACACATTGAACCGACCATCGTGGATCGGGGGTTTGAGTATTTTTTCGACGATCTGGTTAACGGGCCTGAGTCAAACAGTAAAGGTCGCTGGACAGCTACGGTTTATGGAACAGATCGATATAGGGTTCAGATTCAAACCGATCCGGAGAACGACGGGGAGATTATAGGTTGGAAGTGCGGCTGTCCCTATGATCATGGTCCGATTTGCAAGCACGTGGTGGCCGTACTGTTTAAAATGGATAATAAGTTGGAAATCGAGCCGGACTCTTCAGACGAATCGAAAGAAGGTTCTCCAAAAGGTGAAATTCGAAACATCTTCGAAAAAACGTCCCGGGAAGATCTGCAGAAGTTTATTCAGGATTGTATAGCCTCGGATGATCAGTTTGAAAATCGTTTTATAGCGTATTTTGCCGATCGGCTTGAGGAGGATACCGAAAGGCGGTATCGTAAGACTATTCATCACTGTGCAAAAGCGGCGGAAATGGAATTTGGCTTCATTGATGCCAGCGCCTCATCCAACTTGATAGTGTCCCTGCAAGATCTGAATCAGGAAGCGAATGAGCTGTTTGATGCCGGTGAATATGAGGATAGCATGACGATCTGCAAGGTTTTAATCGAGGAAGTTGGTTCCATTTATCAAAATATCCATGATTTCGATCTCGAAGCAGCATACGTGATTTCGACGGCATTTGATCTACTGCACAAAATAAGCAAAAAAGCTTCTCCTGAATTGAAGGGGCCCCTTTTTGACTGGTGCCTAAAGGAATTTCCCAAACCTGTATATAATGATATCGACCCCTGTGTCGATTTTCTGACCCTGCTGCCGCATTTGATTTCCTCATCCGAACAGGAGCAACGCTTTTTTGCTATGTTGGACCAACAGATCAAAGCTGTAAAAGCTAATGATTGGTGGTCTGACTTTCAGGAGGTTCGTTTGATTAAGGCGAAGCTGATTTATTTCCAAAATCAGAATCGGATGCAGGAAGTCCGGGATTTGTTGCATGAGCATATTCGGTTTCCGGAATTCCGGGAGCAAATGGTGGAGCGGGCTTTGGATCAAAAAGCGTTTCAAGAAGCTAAGCAATTATGCCAAAAGGGTATTGAGATTGCCGAACAGCAAAACCATTTCGGAGTCGTCTACCGCTGGCAAGATCAGCTATTTCAGATAGCCCGACTGGAAAACGATATTCCGGAAATGCGAAAGTGGGCTGAAAAGCTGTTTTTTGACCGTTTTTTAAACATG
Source organism: Balneolales bacterium (assembly GCA_007131535.1). Classification (GTDB taxonomy): domain Bacteria; phylum Bacteroidota; class Rhodothermia; order Balneolales; family Natronogracilivirgulaceae; genus SLJN01. Next base: position 5,129 of record SLQI01000027.1, read on the forward strand.
GATTGGTATCGAGCTTTAAAGGCGACCTATTCCAAACAGGAGTGGCCTGAAAAATGCGAGCAGATTATCGACCGTATCAAGGGAGCAAATCAGCGCGGACGTTACAATGATGCCTACGCACTGGCGCAGATTTTTAAAGAAGAAGGCTATACCGACCGCCTGTTAAAACTGCTCCAATTAAATGCCCGTGATCTTACATTTGTAGATGATTTCGCCGGGATTCTTAAGAATACATATCCGGAAGAATTATTGGATATGTACGAGCAGGGTATCACCGAACAGGCCAACCAAACCGGTCGCAAGAACTACCGGCAGTTAGCTGGCTGGCTTCGTAAGATGAAAAAAATTAAAGGCGGTGATGAAAAAGCGTACGAGCTTTATGAGCGTCTTTTGCAGGAGTACAGTAACCGCCCGGCTATGAAGGAGGAGTTGAGGAGGGTGTTTCGGGAGTAGCGGTAATTAAAAACACAAGTTAGATCTCATCGAAAAATTCAAACTCACATGAAAAACCAACTATCACAAGAAGAACGCGATTTCCTCGAGATTTATATTGACCGCTATTCCTGGGTCACCGAGTTTTTGTTTATAAGACATGCGAATGAGGATGAGCAGTTCGAAGTTGAATTAGGTCTGGATAGCCGGGATAGTATACAGGATGCGTTGGAAAAAGTCCCGGAGGTGTTTACTGAAGAACAGATTCGGAAGATTGATCAGACCGATCGTACCATCATCAAAAATGCCCGGGACCTTCCGTTTTGGTACTATATGCATCCGGACCGAAATAAGCAGCCCAAATCCCGATGGTGGTGGCATTTGGATCTGGTGGAGGGCGGAGAAGTGGTGGCTGAGCCGGTATCGCAGGTATTGAAAAAACTGGGTTAATGCATTAACAAGAGATCAAACAGATGTTTTAAATTGAATCTTTGCTGCCAACCCATTATTGTTTGGCTGATTCATGTGAAGTACCAATTAAAGACCTATGCCATTCGAACCGGACAACATTACGCGGGATGATGTAATACATGCTGCCCGAAAAGTTCGGAAAGAGGGGATCTCTTTAGAGCCATCCACTAAGTATGATGTGATCATTGAGGGCAATCGATTTCCTCCGAAAGAAATCATGAGATATGTGCATGAAATGCGTACCGGTGAATTTCGCTGGGATCATTCCGGGGGTGATCCAACGAATACGTAACTGGAAAAACTGAGATATGAATTTATGAATAAAGACGAGGCTATGGAATCAAAATACACCTGGGTGCCGGTACATAAGCAAATTGCTGAAAAGTTGCTGGAATATGAAGAGCGGCAACTCGAACTTATTGAACTGTTGCAAGATATAGGAATCGGCAGTGTAGATGACCGTGACAAAGAGGGCAATGTTATAGAGCTTCAGGAAATCGATCCATTTAGTTTTTTCTTTTTCCTTTACAAATATAGGCAGGATCAAAACTTAAAGAATCTGCAAAAGATGGCCGAATATTTTAATTTGGAAAAGCCTGAAGATGTGGATGGCATTCCTGCAACCAATGCTGTAAATGTAAAGATATTCCCTTATTACTATGAGAGGAATAACAATGAAGTGAAAAGACTATGGTATTTTTTTAAACATGCCATGGGAGGTGAAATTGATGAAGAAGAATACCGGGATGTGCTGCAAATTAAAAGCACGGCTAAAACCAAGTTGACGCAGGGGCTGTTTTTAATTAGACCGGATAACTATTTACCTATCGATAAACAAACGACTCCATATTTAAGGGATGAGCTCAAAATAAACCCGAATTTCAAAACCATTCAGGATTATTTTGCCATGCATAAGGAAGTAAAAGAAAAAGATGGGAGACCTTTCTATGAGATTTCTCACAAGGCATGGGAGTGGAATACCAATCGTAAAGAATTGAACTACTGGATATTTCAGGGAAATCCGAAGAAGTATGATTTTGCAACCGCTTTTGAAAACCAACTACTGACC
>SLQI01000015.1 GCA_007131535.1 Balneolales bacterium
ATTCTGATTTTTTTTAAAAAGGTATCAACCACATATCATTTTCCGTTGGCTTCAGCCCTGCAAATATTGGGGCTAAAGCCCCATAACTTTGGGGGGGGGCGTCCAACCGTCGGCTAAATCCGACGGTAATGGATATTCATTAGCTTTCCTACAAAAATTGTATATCCCGTAATAAGCCGTGGCACAGAACATTATAGGATAATTGCAAACTTTTAGTCGGACAGTAGTGAAGAGAAATAGAAAGGAAACGGTTACTGAGTCAGATAACCACCGTCTACCGCGTAGTAATTGCCATGGCAGAAGGAAGCTTTTTCGGATGAAAGCCAGAGCGTAAGCTCGGCTACTTCTTCCGGCTCGCCCATACGACCCACAGGATGGAGTTGGATTAAAGACTGCTTCATTTCTTCATCAAGCGCATCGAGCAGCGGAGTTTTGATGAATGCCGGACCAATGGCATTGATGCGTATGTTGGAGGAGGCGTATTCCAGAGCCGCATTTCTGGTAAGACCAAGCAATCCGTGTTTGGCGGCAACGTAGGCAGAAGCGGTTTTAAATCCGACACTACTCAGAATGGAACCCATATTCACAATAGCGCCGCCGTTCTGTTTCAGAATCTCCGGTATCTGATAGCGCATTCCGTAAAACACGCCGTTGAGGTTTATGGCAATTACACGATTCCATTGCTCAATATCTTTATCTCCGGTTAACGTCTCTCCGTCTCCGACGCCCGCATTATTACAGGCTATATCCAGCTTGCCGAATGTGCTGACTGTTTCGTCAACCATATTTTTGCAGGAATCGGCATCGCTCACATCGCAATGTACATAGTGGGCAACCTGACCGTTTTGGTTCAGCTCTTCGGCTAACTTATGTCCTTTTTCATCCTGGACATCAGCTATGGTCACTTTGGCTCCGTGTTTTACATATAAGCGGCAAATTGCTTCTCCTATACCGGATGATCCACCAGTAACCAGGGCAACTTTGTTTTCTAATAGGGCTTCCATGATGAGATAAAATTTTTGTTTTAGATTTTAATTTGGCAAAACCCGGTTCGAACAGGCTGCATGGCCCGCATCCGTTTCCGTATTGATATAAACCGATATTTCGGATCATCCGTGCCGAAGAGAAGTGCGGTCACATCAATTTTCATCAAAATAAAAAAAGAGGCGAGTTCATCGCCTCTTTGGAATACCTTGTTGCAGACTTAGCTGCTCAGGTAAATTCTCTTTATGAAGTTCACTTGAATAACGTTCCTAATTTGGACAATATTATCTAAAATGCGAAAAATGAGCGATTATTTTTTGAAGCGGGTTGTTATAAATTTATCACAAGTCTTGCAAAACCACCGTCGAAGCGGTTGGGGCTGTCCCGTTTAGTGCCCGGTCCGGTTTCGATATCACCATCGATATCGATAGAAAAACCGCCGGTCATAAATGAGCGTTGCGTGAATTGAAAGCCAAACAGAAATGTGATGCGATCATTACGGGGTTTGGCGGCATGCCGGTAATACCGCCGGTAGTCATAGCCCGGTACATACCTTTCAAGCCGAGGGTCATAATATTCATGGAACATATCCCGGTAATCCGCATTAAATTCCAGTCCGAATATGGGGCCACGATCCGGAGGGCGATAAACGATCCGGTTTTTCATCATGTACCGGTGTTCTTCGAAATCAAAAGGGTAGTGGTCGCTCTCTCGTTCAACAATATCAAAGCGCTTATCGTGAAAATAAGTGCGATAGAACCAATTATGCAGATGGATGTTGCCTATTCGAAATGATGCATGCGCCCCTAAAGTCTGCCGTTCCTGCCGGTTGCCCAAATCCACAAACTCTTCGGCTTCTTCACTAACGGATTTCCGGCTGAATCGGTTATATATATGCTGCCAGGTAACACCGAGAGTGATGTTTGATGTAGCCCATTCAAGTAATGCCCCGTTATAGTAGGCCCGGTCGCGGTCTATGACATTATCTTCGGGGTTGGCCATTGCTCCGATTTCTTCTTCAGATAGCGTCATTATGCCCCCCATCGCTTCAGCCCGAAAATTATTCCATTCGGGGGTGGTCGCCGTAAAGGAAAAATAATAGGGATTGATGCGGTATTTCCTCCTGCGATCATAGTTACGCTCCCTTCGCTCAGAAAGCTGATAAATAAAACGGTTGGTCCAGTCCAGCGCGGCAGCTTCAACTTTCATAAAACCGGTCTCCGGTCTGCCGTATTGATAATAGAAAATCGCATCCAGATCCGGTTTGTGTTCGGTAATCGTATGTTGAAGCCCGACCTTGTGGTTGTCCGTTAGATTATAACCAACTCCGGTAATAAGCAGCGTGCGGTTTTGCCGGTTGTCAAAGGTACGCTGCATGTAAAGCGGAATAGTGAAATTGCTGCCGGCGTCAACATCCATACGGACCTGGTGATTAATTGCGAACAGCCCCAAACCGAGGCTGCCCACATAGCTTCGGAAACCGGTATCTGTGCGATAGTACCAATTATAGTGCTCATGCGGCGGGAAGTCGTAGGTAAAGATATCGAGCTGATGCTCGGTATTCATCTCCCGGGTCGTAAAGCGGAACAGCCCGCCATCATGTTCCGGTCCGCCAAAACTGCTGTACTGGTCAAGAATAAAAGTGCGCTTGGTATTCTGCCAGTCAAGTAAGGTACTGCGGGCCGGTTGGTGGTTGGTTTGTGCAATGGCGGGGGCTACACCGGTGAAAATTATTAAGACCAATACGGCAAGTGTATGGGCGCGTAACATAAACGTCTTCGTCTTGATGGTTATAACTACTCTCTCAGAATCAGACCGGCCGGAGGCGATAATAAATAATTATCCGGAGGGCTGTTAATAACTAATAAACGGCTGTCGCTTGATGAACTATGTAAAAAAAACAACCGTTTTGGAAGGTGTAATTTCGAAACAATCTGATTAAATTTGGAAGCGGTTCCAGAATGTGCAACCGTATATTTTGTAACCAATAACCGGATAACTTTTAAGGAACACTCCACTGCAGAGTTACTGATATAGATTACAAATATCATAATATACTTACTGCTATAGCTACGGATGGGGTGTCATAAACCTATCCGGAAAGTTTTATTGTGAAATGAACTTCTACAATTTCTGAGCCGGAATTTATTCGTATCAGATTAAGCTTATTAAATAAACACTGTTAACCTATGAGTACCGACACTATTTCTGAGCGATCACTTTCTTTTGATCTAAGTGAAGAGCACCAACTAATTCAGCAATCTGTCCGGGAATTTGCCGAAAGACACGTTGCACCCGGTGTTATAGAGCGGGATATGGCCTGTGAGTTTCCGCATGATCTAATAAATCAGCTTGCTGAAATGGGATTGATGGGCATGTATCATCCTGAAGAATATGGGGGAGGCGGTACTGATGTTGTAAGCTTTACCATCGCCCTGGAAGAAATAGCCCGGTGGGATGCTTCTCTGGCCCTTACGATGGCCTCCCACAATTCCTTATGCGGCGGACACATTGCTCTGGCCGGAACCGACGAGCAAAAACGCAAATATTTGACTCCGCTGGCAAGCGGTGAAGCGCTCGGTGGCTGGGGGCTGACCGAACCGGGTTCCGGCAGTGATGCTTCTCAAATGAAAACAACGGCCGAGAAAAAAGGGGATAAATGGATACTTAACGGCTCTAAGATATTTATAACCCAGGGTTCGGTGGGATCTATCCATGTGATACTTGCAAAAACGGACCCCGACCAGGGAGCCAAAGGTATCAGCGCTTTTATAGTTGAGAGTGATCGAAAAGGATTTAGTTTCGGTCCGAAGTTGAAAAAACTGGGTATGAACTCCTCCGATACCACCGAGTTATATCTCGAAGATGTGGAGATCCCCGAGGAAAACCTGCTCGGTAAGCTCAATCATGGTTTTATTGATACGATGCAGGTACTCGATGGGGGACGGATCGGTATTGGCGCGATTGCCGTAGGTATTACGAGGGGAAGTTTGGAAGAATCACTTAAATATTCCGAAGAACGGGCCCAATTCGGAAAGCCGATTGGAAAGAATCAGGCTATACAGTGGAAAATGGCGGATATGGCCACCCAGAATGATGCCGCGCGTTTACTGGTACAGCGGGCAGCTTGGTTGAAGGATCAGGGAAGGCCATATACCAAAGAAGCCTCCATGGGCAAATTGTTTGCCTCGGAACTGGCTACCCGCGCCGCCCTGGATGCCGTTCAAATCCACGGCGGATACGGTTATACAAAAGAGTACCATGTTGAACGTTTTTTGCGCGACGCCAAATTGCTCGAGATCGGCGAGGGAACCAGTGAAGTACAGCGTATGATTATATCGCGTCATATTCAGAATATATAATTGGTGCCTCTTGGAAAACGCTGATATCTGCATTCCGCTCGTCCCGAAAATGCTCATGTACACTGTGTATTCAGTGCTTTCCGGGGCTTCACGTGACCTGATCCGGGAGTTTGGATTTTCCTAAGTCACTATTTTCTTACAGACAATAATAAGAGACTCTAACCACGATCCGGTAAACTCTGAAATAAGTGTTGGAGAAACATTGCCCTGATAAATAGATAAATCGGTGGCAATCATGTAAATATTGAATCGCAGCAGACTTCAAATCACAATCCGCATCTGAAGACCGATTTTGGTTGGATTAAAGGCGATTATTAAAGATTTTAGAAGGAAATGCTGTTTTTAACTTATTAATGGAATTATGGTATGGCCAAAAAACAATTAAATATAGACGATGCCTACGAATTTGAATCTTTACTGAGTGAAGATGATCGCATGATCATGGAAACGGCGCGCGAGTATGCCCAGACCAAACTCGAGCCGCGTGCGATGAAAGGCAATCAGGAAGAGATTTTTGATATGGATATCCCCGGTGAAATGGGGGAGCTTGGTCTGCTCGGCTCCACTTTTGATCCGGATTACGGAGGGGTAGGTGCCAGTTATACCGCCTATGGATTAATTGCCCGCGAAGTAGAGCGAGTAGACTCATCCTATCGTTCTTTTATGTCGGTGCAGTCTTCTCTGGTAATGCACCCCATCAATAAGTTCGGAACCGAGGAGCAGAAACAGAAGTATTTGCCGAAACTGGCAACCGGCGAGATGATTGGCTGCTTCGGCCTTACCGAGCCGGATCATGGCTCCGACCCTGGCTCCATGACCACCACGGCTATGCGGGTGGATGGCGGCTGGAAGCTAAACGGGGCCAAAATGTGGATTACCAATTCACCGGTGGCTGATATTGCCATCGTCTGGGCTAAAGCGAAAGAATCCCGGGAAGACAAAGGCGAAATCCGCGGATTCATCGTGGAAAAAGATATGGAAGGCTATTCCGCTCCGGTCACCCATAATAAGATGTCGCTACGTGCCTCCTGGACCGGAGAGATCATCCTGGAAGATGTCTTTGTGCCGGATGAAAATGCGTTTCCGGAGGTTCGCGGACTTAGAGGACCGTTTTCCTGCCTTAATAATGCTCGTTACGGAATTGTATGGGGTGCCCTCGGTGCTGCTGAGAATTGTTATCACAGGGCTCGCCAGTATACGCTGGAGCGGACTCAGTTCGGGTATCCATTGGCGGCAAATCAGTTGGTGCAGACCAAACTGGCGAATATGCTGACTGAAATCACCAAGATGCAGATGCTATCCTGGCGTCTCGGTATGATGAAGGATAAAGATGAAGCCCATCCGGCGATGATATCTCTGGCTAAGCGCAATAATTGCGGCACTGCTCTGGATATCGCCCGTACAGCCCGGGATATGCTTGGCGGAAATGGTATTACCGGTGAATACAGGGTGATCCACCACATGGTAAACCTCGAATCGGTAAATACCTACGAAGGCACCTTCGATATCCACGGGTTGATTCTCGGACGTGAAATTACCGGAATTCAGGCATTTACCCCCCGCGGAAACGATATGCCTTCAAACGGAAGCCGCAAAAAGGAAGATAAGACCGTACATCAAAACGGCTCATAAATAATATATTCTACCCAAAGTGCTGAATGGACGGCAATCCGGTACATCCCGGGTTGCCGTTTTTATTATTAGGTAACAGCTTTAGTCATTGATTCAAATGTTAGGGTATTGGAGATGAACCGTTACATTTAAATCACGTACTAAAGCTATGAAGACTTTAAAATTTATCCTGATTACCTGTGTTACATTGGCATTTGTAGCATGTAACAATGAGAGTGACGAGAACGAGCAGGGGTTTGATGAACAAATTGGTCAAACCTGGGAAGAAATGCGGGATACGTTCGTCGAAGAGACCGAAGCCCGAATTACTGAGTTCGAGGAGCGTATTTCGGAACTCAGAGAAGAGGACGCGGATGAAGAAACGCTTGATGAAGCTGAAGAAATGCTCGACGATTTGCGTGACAAATTATCCGATGCCAGAGAAGAAGGGGAACAACAATGGCAGGATGTTGAAATGCAGATCTCAGAACTTATAGCAGATCTGGAAGATAAGCTGGACGAGCTTGAGTAAAAGTACCGGCTTTAGTCAGTTTAGCTCAATTACCAAATGGGTCATATACGGGGGAAAGTTGTCTGATTCAGCTGCATTCCCCCGTTTTTTATATTAGAAGCAGTTCACTGTTAAAAACAAGGTAACCGTAGTGGAATACTAATCTGCATTATTTAGGTCATTCTCAGAAAGTCACAGTAAACAAAAATATCAACAACTTAGTTAATGGAACGGCTATTCAAGAATGCAAGAAAAATGCCGCATATTGCGATTAACCTTGCATTTGTGTGACTCCGTATGTTTTTGCTCACCTACAAACAGCAGGATAACTAAAACCCTAACGTATTAAAGCTAAGGGATGAATTCAATCGTCGATCAATGGGTAAGTCCGGATCCGCCGGCTGGCGGAGAGGGGCGACCGAAAGGCGCCATCGCTCCGGCTTTCGGCCGTCCTGCGCCGCTTTCGGCGGCTCCGGACTTGGGTGGTTGTGGGTGGCGCTTTTCTACCCCGACCTTTTGCTTCGCAACGGTCGCCTGTGCCTGTGGCAGGGCTAATTTCGGTCGTCCTTCGCTGCGCTCCGGACTTTGGGCTATCTTTAGGTTGTTACACGGG
>SLQI01000310.1 GCA_007131535.1 Balneolales bacterium
GGTCTCTTAATATAGGCAGTGATAACTGCAACTGATTGGCCTGTATATGTGTAGACGTCGCTGAGCCAATATCATCCGTAGCATTATAGCCGGTTATATTAAAGCCCCCGTTAACATTGGTGTAGCGGTTCGTACCCAGTAAAGCCGGATTAGCTGTATTGCTTATCCGGTCATCTATAAGGGCAGTTCCCATAACGTTCATGGCTCCGGCATGCGGCGCCCGGTAATCGTTCGGCAAACCTAAACCAAAAGAAGAGTATACAGAACCACTGCGATGCAGATCCTGTGCTGTAACCGAAGTAGTAACAGCAATAAGGGTAAGTATGGATAAAATGTGTCTTGCAGAATTATACATATTCTAATTCTATTTAATCGGGATCTACACTGGTAATCAATAATCGGGGAAAGTATTCATCACTATTATGATTGAACAAGGCTGTGTTTAACAGCTTTCCATAATGATTACCGGTAATTACATGAAGCCTGCCAGCCTGTTCGGTATCGTCCATTAAATGCTGCCTGATAAAGCTGGTAACATTGAGACGGTATGCTTCTTTTTCTTCATCATAGTTAATCTGAAAAACCGGCTCGTCGGCGATTGCAAGTTGAAGATCGGCCGATGTTATTAAGTAAGCATCAAGTACATCTGCACTATTTCGCTGATGATTGGACTCTAACGTCTGTTCGAGTAAATCGTTATCTCTATATAAAACAAGTTCAGCTCTGCTGATATTATCAGCTTTGATAAACTCACTGTTAATTTCGAAGTCCAGTTTCATGAAATTTTCAAAAGTGTTGAAAATCAACGTAGTTTCTTCTTTTGAAAAATCAGTATCTCTGTCGGCTTCGAGACTATAGGCTACACTTCGAAACCCGGTATGCCCGAGTGTATCTGCCTGGTTGTCAATAACAAGGCGGGAATCCTCTACATTAAAAGAAATTATATTTTCGGCATCTTCGGCCTTCAAGGCAAAACCGAACATATTTTCTACATACCCGTCATTATCCTGATCATTAAAGTAATCTCTGAATTCATCCAACCAAAAGTCTGCAACAGGTATGGTCAGGACCCCATCTTCCTCATCATCAGGATAGATGGCTTTTCCTGCCGGATTAAAATCATTGATCTGAGCCACCGAATCCGGTCTCCAGGAACGTCCTCTCCACCTTCTTGTAATCTCATATAATGTAAACGCTGTAGTTGCATCCGCATTTCCATAGATTTCATCAATATCGAGTTCCAGATAGGCATTGGCTTCACTGGTGATCGTATCGAGATTTTCATAGCTCAGGGCTGGTTGAAACAGTGCCGTAGCTTTTTGAAATCCGAAAAGTATATCATGATACTCCCCGGCAGATACATGTGCTTCATCCCCGCTGAATGTGGGTGCTGACACCTCACTTGTGGATGGGATCTTTAAGGTATCGGTGTTTACCTGACTTTCATCCGGAGTGAACGAAGATCCGACTGTACCCCCATCATCACAGGCTTGCAAACCTGCAGCCAGAAAAATACCGACAAACAGGAATGTCAGCGGTCTGAATGTGGCGGGGTGATCTGTGGAATTAGCGTTAAAAGAGTCAGGATTCGTTTTGTTGTTCCTCAGTTTCACCAACAATAGATTTATAGTAGTCCGCAAATTTAGAAGATATGTCTTGGGGTGCACCCTGTATTTTATCAGGGGTTATATTCATTTCCTCGAAGAGATCGTCAAGTTCGTTGCCAAGGTCATTGCCGGTTACAACCCGGTCGGCATATTTAAGCCCGGCCCTTCGGAAGTCAACTTTTCCGTCCGTCATAATGGATTCAGCATCGAAACCCTCGGGCAGTCCCATTTTATCAAGGATGGACGGATCAAAAAGTCCCTCATTTAACGGACTATGCAGGTTGTAGATTACCTTGGTCCCTTCAAAATTTTCGTCGTTTTTATAAACGGACTTCAGAAAGACTGGAACCAACCCGGCCGGCCAGTCATGACAATGGATCAGATCCGGTTTCCAACCGAGTTTCTTAACGGTCTCCAAAATTCCCTTATTATAGAAAATCAGCCGCTCATCATTATCTTCATAAAATTTACCTTTGCTGTCGGTAAACATTCCTTTACGCTTGAAGTAGGTCTCATTGTCGAGAAAGTATACCTGAAGTTTAGCGTTTGGTATACTGGCGACTTTAATCTTCATGCTTTCAGTCTTTCCGGCAACATCTACTTCTATGCCGGCCAGACGGATAACCTCATGCAATCTGTTCCTCCGGTCATTTATTGAACCGTACTTGGGCAATAAAATCCGGATTTCGAATCCTTTATCCTGCAGTGAAGCCGGCAGGAATCTAAGCAGATCGGCCGTATTGGTCATACGTGCAAAAGGGGAAATTTCCGCAGCAGCGTATAGTATCTTCATAGTAATATGTTACAGATTTCATTAGAACAGAAATTGTCTGATAGTACCACCGGGCAGCTATGGTCTTAATTCATTATTGAATGCAAGACTACTAAGTTTATGAACAGAATAAGTTTTACCGTTATTACTTACAAAGTCGTAAAAAAAGCCGGGCAACCTATCCAAAGTTACATATCAAGTGAATTGCAAGGATGCGTAATAAGTGAGTCTTATGAATCAGGTGTGAATTGTTCCAACGCCACCATTGCTACATTTCATGCACAAAATAGCATCCCCTGCATATTGCATATCACCACTTTCGGCAAATATTGCATATAGGTTGCGGCACAACTGAACAATATAAACTTTTTTTGTTACAAAATCTCAGTCGGCTTCTTCGGCTTCAATTTCTGTGATATTGGCATCTGCATTTTGAACACGCGGATCCCGATTAGTCAACTCTATTAAGTGACGAATTCGGTTTTGATCAACTTGAGCTAACATCTCATCGGTATAACGCCACTGCCAGTTATTCTCAGTAGTCCCGGGAAAGTTCATTCGATGTTCGGCGTCTAAGTTCATCAGATCCTGTAGCGGGAAAATTGCGTACTTGGCTACCGACATCATTGCAGCTCGAATCATATCCCAGTTTATTTCATCTCCAGAACTTTGGAGATACTCCCTGCATCGGTGCTGTTCTACTTCCGGAGCTGATTTGTACCAGCCAATAGTAGTATCGTTATCGTGCGTACCGGTATAAACGATACAGTGGTTGGTGGTGTAATTATGCGGCAGAAAACTGTTAGCTGAGTTATCCGAAAAGGCGAACTGAAGAATTTTCATTCCGGGAAAACCGAACCCGTCGCGAAGTGCCACCACACTTTCGGTAATCACGCCAAGATCTTCGGCAATAATCGGCAGATCACCCAGCTCTTCTTTAATTTTATGAAACAGTTTGGGTCCGGGACCTTTTACCCAACGGCCTTTTATGGCTGTTTTTTCGGTAGCTTTTACTTCCCAGTAGGCGTCGAATCCCCGAAAATGGTCAACCCGTATGTAATCAAATAAATGGAACATCTGCCGGAACCGCTCCAGCCACCAGGCATAACCATCTTTTTCAAGTCGCTTCCATTTATACTGCGGGTTGCCCCACAATTGGCCGGTTTCACTGAAATAATCCGGCGGAACACCTGACACCAATTGTCTGTTTCCGGCCTCATCAACTTCAAAGTATTCGGGGTGCGCCCATACATCGGCACTGTTATGATCCACAAAAATCGGAATGTCTCCTACTACGCTGATATCCTGCTCATTGGCATAAGCTTTTAAGGCCATCCACTGATTATAAAATTCAAACTGCAACCAATAATGCAGGTTGATCTCTTTTTGAAGCTTCTTGCGATATTTTTTCAAAGTAGTTTTATCGCGGGTAGCCAAACCTTTTTCCCAGGTATTCCAGGGCTGTTTCTCATGCTTATAGAGCAACGCCATGAAGAAGGCGTAGTCATCAAGCCAATAACTGTTTTCTTCTACAAAGGCTTCAAAGTTTTTTTTGTCATCTTCCGTTGCATCTTTGTAAAAGCGATCAGCGGCTTTTAAGAATAATTCATACTTAAAAGCATACGCCTTGTTATACTCTGTGCGGGTACTCTGAGGCAGCTTTCCCTTTTCAACCTCCTTTGATGTCACCAGGCCTTTTTCAACCAGAATATCGGGGCTGATTAAATAATGATTCCCGGCAAAAGCAGAATAGGAGGCATACGGGGAGTCCCCATAACCTGTAGGCCCTAAAGGAAGAAGCTGCCATACACTTTGATTTGAGGAGCTCAGAAAATCAATAAACCTTTGCGCGCCTGGTCCGAGATCTCCGATGCCATAATCAGATGGAAAAGAAGTCGGATGCACAATGGTTCCTGTAGAACGCATTAGTTCCATATACAAATGTCTCTTAAAGTTTTTAATAAGGTTTTATAAGCAGTCCGGCTAATGGCGGTAGATTTACCTTTAATTTGGCAGGTTGTTCCTGCCAGGGTTCTTCAACAGCATGAAGCTCGTCGTTACCGTAGTTACTACCGCCGTAAAATTCGGAGTCGCTATCAAGAATGATCCGATAGGACCCGCTATGGGGTACGCCGAGCGCGTAGTTTTCATGAACCTGTGGAGTGAAGTTGAAAACGCAAAGTACGAAGTCACTCCGATCTTCAGCAAACCTTAAAAAGGCAAGAATGGAATTATCCATATTGGAAAAGTCGACCCATTGAAAGCCGTTCCATTCAAAATCTACCTCATGTAGTGGTTTTTCCTCTTTGTAAACCGTATTGAGATCACGTACCAATGTATGCATACCCTTGTGCCGCTCGTACTGCAGCAGCCCCCAATCCAGCTGTTGTTCATCATTCCATTCACTCCACTGAGCGAATTCCCCGCCCATAAACAACAGCTTTTTGCCGGGGTGGGCATATTTATAAGTGTACAACAAGCGTAGATTGGCAAATTTCTGCCAGTCATCTCCCGGCATTTTGGAGACCATGGACCGTTTCATATGCACGACTTCATCGTGCGAAAGAGGCAAAAGAAAGTTCTCGGTGAATGCATAAATCATCGAGAACGTAAGCTGATTGTGATGATATTTCCGAAATACCGGGTCAACTTCGAAGTATTTCAGAGTATCGTTCATCCAACCCATATTCCATTTATAATCGAACCCGAGCCCGCCTATATAAGTCGGTTTGGATACCATGGGCCAGGAAGTAGATTCTTCGGCAAATGTCGTGATGCCGGGAAACTCTTCGTTTAGAATTTCATTGGTTCGTTTGAGTAAACTGATCGCCTCCAGGTTTTCCCTGCCGCCGTACTTATTGGGAATCCAGTCGTCACCTTCACGAGCGTAATCCAGATAGAGCATCGAGGCGACAGCATCAATACGGATTCCATCTATATGATATTTTTCACACCAAAACACCGCATTGGAGAGCAGAAAGTTGATTACTTCCGTGCGACCGAAATTGAATATGTGGGTCCCCCAGTCTTTATGCTCACCCTGCCTTGGGTCGGCATGTTCATACAAGTGCGTGCCGTCAAAAAAGCGCAAACCATTTTCATCCTTCGCAAAATGCGCTGGTACCCAGTCCATGATCACACCAATATCATTTTGGTGGCACTTATCTATGAAGTACATCAGATCCTGCGGGCTGCCGAACCGGCTGGTCGGCGCAAAATAACCGGTAATCTGATACCCCCAGGATGGATCATAGGGATGCTCAGCCAGTGGCAGCATTTCAATATGGGTGTACCCCATATCTTTAACGTAGGGGATCAGCTCATCGGCCAGCTCCCGGTAAGAATAAAACGAGTTGTGGTCTTCCGTGCCTTGCTCTGCTTGTTTTTTCTTCCATGAGCCCAGATGAACCTCGTAAATAGCTAACGGCTCATTGAATTTCTTGCCCCTGTTATCCATCCAGGTTTTATCCCGCCACTTGTAATTGTCAATACGGGTTACAACCGAGGCGTTTTTGGGTCTTAATTCACACCAATAGCCGTAAGGGTCAGACTTGAGAAAGGGCAGATCGTACTCATCGGACTTGATCTCAAATTTATATAAATCCCCTTCACCAACACCCGGGATAAAAAGTTCCCAGATGCCCTGCTCAACATATTTCCTCATTGGATGGCGGCGCCCGTCCCAATCGTTAAAGGAGCCTACTACACTAACTCTCGAAGCAGCGGGAGCCGCAACAACAAAGTGGGTGCCTACCACACCGTCAATATCTTTGATGTGGGCGCCCATAAACTCATAGGCTTTGTAGTGACTTCCTTCACCCCACAACTGCAGGGTATATTCATCTATCAACGATCCATAGGTATAAGGGTCCGGCAACTGATAGGTCTCTCCCTCCCGAGGTACAATGCGTAACTCATAAGGGTCGATTTTATCTACCTTTTTCCAGACCTTCTCAAACAGCCCGGTATCTCCCACCTGAGGTAGTTCGGTATGCTCTCCGTCTGCCTTTACAACCTCAACTTTTTCAGCATGTGGTTGAAAGGTGCGAATAACCAGATCCGTTTCGTTTCTTTTTTTGATGAAATGCGCACCAAGAATGGAAAAGGGGTCACCATGTTCCGCGTCTTGTAGTGCTTTTATTTCTGATTTACTGAGTGTACTTTTATTGCTCCCCATGAACCTTTCCAAAATTTTTAGGTCTGGTAATTTACGAAATTCTACTTGAAAATTAAGATGACACTTTACCGCTTTTTATTGTGAAAGCTACCAGTTTAATAGCCCGGAGATACCTTTTTTCCCGTAAACATATTTCCCTTGTTTCTACACTGACTATAATAAGCATTTGTGGTGTAACTATCGGCACCGGTCTGCTAATTATTGTTCTATCGGTATTTAACGGTTTTTTTGATGTAATAAAATCAGTTTTACTGGCCCAGGACCCCGATATTCGTATCGAGCACAGCACTGGCCGGGCTTTTTCCTGGGATGAAGCTCAAATGGAACAACTGTTGGATCATGAAGAGATTACTATTGCCACCCAATTTGTGGAAGGCAAAAGTATCGTAGTGCGCGAAGGTGCAGATTCCGATAATGTTGTTGTCGTACGCGGTGTTGAGCCGGCCTATTTCGATCGTCTTACCGAAATCAGAGACGCGGTTTCTCGTGGGAGTCTTGACCTTGAAGTCCGAAACAACCAACCGGGTGTATTGATTCCCGGAAGGTTATCGGGCAGACTACGGACAGAAGTCGGCCAATCGGTATCCATTTTAAGCGCAGCGGGCATGCAGCGGGCCCTTACTCAATTTACCGGTCCGCGTGGGTTTAATTTTGAAGTGCGCGGTGTTTATAGCATAGAGCATCTGCAGGATGAGCCGGTCGTTTATATTGACCTTGGAGCCGGGCAGCGATTGTTTGATATGCGGGGCGAGATCTCCGGCATTGATATTAAACTGCGCGACCATAACCGGGCAGATGCCGTGAAAGCCTCATTAAGCGATATGTTTGGCGATGAGTATTCAGTACAGACTTGGTATGACCTGCAGCGCCCGTTATATGAAGTCATGGATCTTGAAAAATGGGGCGCTTATTTCATTCTGATGATCATTGTACTGGTTGCGGTCCTCAATATTATAGGCTCCCTTACGATGGTGGTACTCCAGAAAACGCGCGACATCGGTATTCTTCGGTCCTATGGATTTACGTCACGGGATATTCGCTCCATTTTCCTGAAGCAAGGGCTCTATATCGGCTTCATCGGATGCGGACTCGGAGGCGCACTCGGTTTAGGGTTGAGCTGGCTCCAGGACACCTACGGGATGGTCAAACTGGCCGGAGCCGAGGCCTTTATCATTCAGGCTTATCCGGTACAGATCATCTGGACGGATGTAGCTTTGGTACTTACCGGTAGTATGATTCTCTGTCTGCTTGCCAGCTGGTATCCGGCCCGGCGTGCCGCATCGGTGGAGCCGGCCGATGCCGTCCGGTACGAATAACGGGCTATGGGCTTACCTGTGGCTCATTGTAGGCATCGGGCAGATCATTTTCGTACAGCACTATATCACCGCTCTGATATATAGATTCAAGCCTGCGATTAGCCTCATACAAAGAGCTTACAACTTCTATATTCTGTTGATCATACCCTGAATCAACCAGTCCCTCTCGTAAAGACTTGGTCTGGTTTTCTCCCACCAGAAAAACCTTGTCAATTTGCTTTTGGCCGATGAAACGACCCAGCTCCCGGTTTTCACTATCTTCCCGGTCACCCAGTTCGATCATGCCGGGAGTGATTAAAAACTTTCGACCTCCCTCAAACCGGGATAAAGTATCAATCGCATTGCGTGCCCCGACCGGATTGGAGTTGAACGCATCATCAATAACCACCATCCCGTTTTGGCTTTTCAGCTCCATCCGGTGTTCAACCGGCTCCATTTTTGCCAGAGCCATAGCCATAGTTTTCATCCGGAGCCCCAGAACTTTTCCGACCGCAATTCCCAAAACAATATTTTGCACATTGTGAGCGCCCAGCAGCCGGGTCTTCACAGTCTCTTCTTCCCCTGCCTGATGATCTTTTACCTGGAAACTCCCTCCATTGCTGTCATACTGAATATTTTCCGCTCTTACCTCACCGTACTGTAAACCTGCTGTAATGGTCCGAATTCCCGGTGGGGGTTTCAGTTTCATCACCTGCTCATCCTCTGCATTTAGTACCGCCCAGCCGTTTTTCCGCAGATGTTGCAGCAGACTCCCTTTGGTTCGTGCAATAGCTTCAACAGAACCAAATGTCTCCAGATGAGCAACTCCGATATTGGTAATCACGGCAATATCGGGGGGAGCAATTTCGCATAACTCATCAATATTGCCTTCGTAGCGGGCCCCCATTTCCAGAATCAAAATTTGATGACTTGCCTCGAGATCATTGTTGATCACCTTGCAAATGCCCATCGGAGTGTTGTAGCTACCGGGCGTAGCGCACACATTAAAGCGCTCCTGAAGAATGGTTTTCAGGATAAACTTGGTGGATGTTTTCCCGTAACTGCCGGTAATGGCAATCACTTTTAAACCCGGCATCGAATCAAGTTTAGCCCTTGCCTGTTTAATAAACCCGTTCTGAAAGTACCTCTCCAGAGGAGCAATCAGAGTTGCAGAAATCATTAAAAACAGGGGGATCAGTAAGTCTGCGATGATCCAGGTAAACCCGAGAATATAAATATCGGGGAACCGAATACCGGCCGTAAATGCCCAAAACATTCCGTACAGCGGTAACGGCAGGCTGACCGCAGCAAGCAGAATTGCCAGTCTTTTCATACGGGGGGTAAAAACCAGCGGTTTTTTCACCTCATTCTGCACATACGGTTTTATACTGCCAAACCAGAATACCGCAAAAACCGTGAGTATGATAACAGTCGTCGTAGAAGTTAATACGGGATCCAGATATAACAGCAAAATCAGCAGCAGAAGATTGAAGGCGGCATGAGCTACCGTTACCCCATGTGCGCTCCAGTTTTTTAGCAACCACTTCCGGAATTCATTAATTTTGTATCCGCTCTGCTGAAACATTTGTAACATGAAGAGACTGCGAAAAAACGCATGACGCCCCATGACAACAATAAACAGGTAAGTCAGAAATTCTATTACAGTGTAGTATGCAGACAATTTTTTGTACTTTCGCTAACGAAGTTTTCCGGTCGCCGGATGCTGTTTCGCTGTTTTATTGAACCCGGCAATATAGCAACTTCACAAAAGAGAATCCTTAACTAAACATTAAAACGATTCATACTATGAAGCTTATAATTCCAATGGCAGGTAAGGGAACCCGCTTACGTCCCCATTCGCACACCACCCCCAAACCACTCTTACCTGTAGCAGGAGTTTCGGTTGTAGAGCGCATTGTACATACTTTTAAACGTACCCTAGATGCTGAAATCACAGAGATTGCCTATGTACTTGGAGATTTTGGCGATGAGGTCAAAGAACAGCTCACCGCCCTGAGCAAACGAAACGGAGCCGATTCCAGATTCTTTTATCAGGATGAGGCACTGGGTACGGCTCATGCCGTTTATTGCGCGGCTGATGCACTTGAAGGAGAGGTCATTGTGGTGTTTGCCGATACACTGTTCGATACCGATAAAAAAGTGAGTGTTGAGGGTGCAGACAGTGTGATTTGGCTGAAAGAAGTGGAAGACCCCTCCCGGTTCGGGGTTGCCGTCAAAGATGGGGAGCAAATTAGCGGTTTTGTTGAAAAGCCTTCAGAACCGATTTCTAATCTGGCGATCATCGGAGTGTACTATTTCAAACAGGGCGAAGAACTTCGGGAGAACCTGAAATATATTATTGATAACAACATCCGGGGGCATGGCGATGAATATCAGCTGACCGACGCCATCGACCGGATGCTCAAAGAGGGAAAAGTATTTAAACCTGCTACCGTCGATGAGTGGCTCGACTGTGGTACCATTCCCGCCTGGCTGGATACCTCCAAAGTCATCATTGAGAAAGAGTATAATGAGAATACTTTAAAAGATATTAACCACAACACACGGATTCATCCACCGGTATATATAGGCGAAGGAGCTCAGATTGAGGGTTCGGAAATCGGTCCCTATGCCAGTATCGGGCAGCATGCCGTTGTTAAAGACAGTAAGCTTGGGAATTGTATTCTTCAGGATCATGCCCGGGTCGAACACTCCAATCTCGACAGGTCAACGATCGGCAGGCACACCAGCGTCACCAATGCCAAAGGCGAAATCCATATCGGAGATCATTCGAAGCTGAAACTCTCCTGAAAACTGCCTTAAAAATATCAGAAACTAAAAAAGGTCTTGTGATGAGCAAGACCTTTTTTAATAAGAAACTGACCGACAATCAGTAAAATTCCGCTTGATGGATTACACACATCATTTAATAACTGTAATCACACATTGCAGATGGTGCAGAATATAGTTAGTCACACCACCTGACAGCAGATCTGTAATTCGCCAGCGATAGTCTGAACCACCCATGATCACATGGTCGGTTTTATTGCCTTTGGCAATTTCCACAATAACCTGCCTCGGCTCACCAATTGCTACCATTGTATGCACGGTATCAGCCTTTCCGGCCGCTGCGGCGAACTTATCTTTGGCGTTTTTCAGAATCTTTTTCCCACGCTCTTTTTCTTTGGTTAAAGCCGTCATAGGATTTCGACTCTGTGAATCAGTCGGATCCGGTATGACGTGCAGTAACGTCACTTCTGGTTTAGGTCGAATTGCACCGTACAGACCAGCTGCATAATCAACAGACATCTCCGCGTATTTGGATCCATCGGTAGCAATTAACCAGCGTTTAGGTAACTCCATAATTGATCAGTTTTTCCCATGAAAGTTTGACAAGGAAATATAGACAAGATTTTGATATTAACAAGCAAATGAAGCCTCAAGTATACAATTTTTTTAAAAATATCTCTCAAGGTCCTCATTTTCATTTATACCCTTTAACATAGAATGCGTTTTAGAATGCGTTTCTTCCGGCTCGGTATGGATGGTAACAACCGAATCCCCTTCAACTGACTTCATTATTCTTTTTTCCAGTAGGGTGGCCTGCCGGTGCGCTTCGTCCAGGGAAATATCTTTATTGAAAGACAGGTGCAATTCCACCCAGGTAGTTTTTCCGGTTGTTCGGTGTCGCAAATTATGCCAATCGATAACCTTATCCGGAAGTTCATCCTTTAATACATTCAAAATTTGCTGGTGCTGTTCCGGGTCCCGTTGATCCATAAGCCCCTTCATACTAAAAGTTATCAGCTTACGGCCCTCATTCATAATAAACAGGGCTAACGCAATGGCTACCAGGGCATCCATAATCAGCAGGCCGGTAAATTGGACCAACCCAAGCGTTAAAACCACGCCGGCACTTGTGTAGACATCGGTTAAGGTATGCTTGCCGTTGCCAACAAGTATCATATCGTTTTCCCGGCGACCGGTGCGAACCAGATACAAGCCCAGAACTAAATTGACCAACGCGGAAATTGCAATCACCACCAACCCGATACCGAGCTGCTGAATTTCAATACCGACGATCATGCTTTCAACAGAACGGTAAATAATCAATACGCCGGCAGCCAGAATAAGTATGCCTTCTATGCCAACGGAAAAAAACCCAATTCGTTCATGCCCGTAATGATGCTCTTCATCTGCCGGTTTTCGGCTTAAATGAAGCCCATAGGTAGCAAAACCGACGGCAAACAAATGCACAAAAGATTCTGCGGCATCAGAAAAAACACTACTTGAACCGGTTATAAGAAAACCTGTAAACTTGAGAGCAAAGGCAACAAACGAAACTCCCAGGCTAATATGTATCGCGCGTTTGGCCCGGTCGGTTTGTTCCTTGGTCATTTTATTTAAAATACTCATACGCTTATTACACCGTGTATACGTTTTGCGTGCGAGAATTCCGATTTATTCCGAACCCAAACAACAAATCTTTTGGACCAGATACCCCGGGAGCATTTATCTATTTTTAAAACCATAAGCAAAGCTGGAAGGCTTTGTGAACAACCTGTATACGTAATTGGCGGATATGTTCGGGATTATCTGTTAAAGCGGCTCAACCAAACTAATTATGCCGATATTGACTTCGTTACCGTGGGCTCCGGCATCAAACTGGCTCAAAAAGTAGGTGAACTGCTGGATGTAGATAACGTAAGCACCTTTCGTAAATTCGGTACCGCCCATCTTCGCTATAAGAATTTTGATCTGGAATTTGTAGGTGCCCGAACCGAAAGTTACCGAAATGATTCCAGAAAACCGATCGTCGAATCCGGAACCCTTGAGGACGATCAGCGCCGGAGGGATTTCACCATCAATGCGCTTTCGTTTTCTCTTAATGAAGAAAATTTCGGTGAGCTGATTGACCCCTTTAATGGCCTTCAGGACTTGAAGGCCGGCCTGATTCGTACGCCTATCGATGCCGTGCAAACCTTCAGCGACGACCCGCTTCGAATGCTCAGAGCAATACGGTTTGCCACCGAACTCGATTTTTCTATCGCCCCGAAAACCTATGCCGGTATTATTGAGTCGGCTGATCGCATTACCATTATCTCTCAGGAGCGCATTACCGATGAACTGAATAAAATTCTGGCCGCCCCTATACCTTCCAAGGGGTTTGTATACCTGTTCAATACCGGGCTGCTCAACCACATTCTCCCGGAACTGGCTGATCTTCACGGTGTTGAAATCCGCGAAGGTATCGGGCATAAAGATAACTTCTGGCATACCCTGCAGGTTCTGGACAATGTTGCTGAAGTAACCGACAACCTTTGGATGAGATGGGCGGCCTTGCTTCACGATATTGCCAAACCACCCACAAAACGGTTTGTAAAAGGCATCGGCTGGACTTTCCACGGTCATGATGCGCTCGGCGCGAAATGGGTTAAAAAGATATTCCGGCGTCTTTCCCTGCCCATGGATGAACGCATGCGGTTTGTCCAGAAATTGGTGCGCCTTCACCTGCGCCCCATCGCTCTGGTTGATGAAGAAGTTACCGACAGCGCCATCCGCCGACTGATTGTCGAAGCCGGTGACGACCTCGAAGATCTGATGATATTATGCCGGGCCGATATTACCAGCAGAAACGACAGAAAAGTACGCCGCTTCCTGAAGAATTTTGATCATGTAGAAAAGAAAATCGAAGAGGTTGCCGAGAAAGACCGCTTGCGCAACTGGCAGCCCCCGATTGACGGCCACGAAATAATGCTGGCCCTGAATATTAAAGAGGGTCCTGAAATTGGCAAAATCAAAAAAGCTATCGAAAATGCGATTCTCGAAGGGGAAATTCCGAATGATCACGATGCGGCCTATGAATACATGATGAAAATAAAAGATCAATATCTGAAACATGAATCCTCCTGAAATGGAAAGCTGGATTGCCCGCTCTTACGGAAAAATCAATCTCGGACTCCAGGTAGTAGACCGGCTTCCGAACGGATACCATCAGATCGTTACAGGTTTTTGTTTTATTGAATGGTCAGACCGTCTTTCTGTTTCCCGTTCTGACCGGCTTTCTCTGGAGGTCAATATTGAGTCCATTCCCACCGATTCATCAAACCTGGTGATTAAAGCCATCCGGCATCTGCAAAAATATGCCGATTTTGATGACCGCCTTGCCATCGACCTGGAAAAACACATCCCCCATGCAGCCGGATTAGGGGGTGGCAGCAGCAATGCCGCTACCATTTTACGCATGATTAATAAAATGGCCGGTCTTAGGCTTACTGCGGATGAACTTTCCGATTTAAGCTTAACGCTCGGTGCCGATATTCCTTTTTTCATCAAAGGAGAACCCGGTATTGCAAAGGGTGTCGGAAATGAAATTACAACCACAGCCATTCAGCCCGATGCCTGGATTGTCACCATATTCCCCAAAAAAGAAAGCTCTACAGCCGAGGCATACCGGTATTGCCAGCCCAATCCCGATCAGGAGTTTGATCTCACCCACACACTGACCCAAACCCCGATGGAAGATTGGCGTTACATGCTTTTTAATGATTTGGAGCTGTCGGTTATCCCGCAAATTCCTTTGATCGGGGATATTAAAGATCAGCTCTATGAGCTGGGAGCTGTTTATGCATCTATGAGCGGGAGCGGTTCGGCTGTTTACGGAATATTCGAGCAGGAAATGGCTGCGGTAGATGCACTTAATTTGTTTATGGATCACAAATATCCGGCAAATATAACCCCACCGCTTTTTCGTCCGGATTTAGGTATTTACCGATCCGATTGATCCAACTTCCCTAAAGTTTTATTAAATTACGGAGGGAAATTAGGCATTTATTATAGTCACTCATTTTAACCATTGTTTACTTATGGCTGAACCAAATTATGAACTCTACAAAGGGATGGACAAAGAATCCATCAAGATGGACTTTCAGCGCCACTTGCGACATACGCTTGCCAAAGATAAGTTTTCGGCAACCGATTGGGATTATTACCGATCTGTCGTTTTTTCTGTTCTTGATCGCTTGCACGACAGGTGGCTTGAGACCCAGCGCCAGTATTACGAGCAAGATGTAAAGCGGGTCTACTACATCTCTATGGAATACCTGATCGGGCGTCTGCTTGATAACGCCTTGATCAACCTTGGCGTCAAAGATGAGGTCAAGCAAGCCCTGGATGAACTCGGGCTTGATTATGACCGAATTCGGGAAAGCGAGTGGGATGCCGGGCTCGGAAACGGCGGGCTCGGGCGCCTTGCGGCCTGCTTCCTGGACTCTATGGCAACCCTCGGTCTGCCGGGTTACGGGTACGGCATTCGTTATGATTTCGGCATGTTCTACCAGCGGATCCAAAACGGCCAGCAAGTTGAAGCCGCCGATCAGTGGCTGCGATTTGGAAACCCGTGGGACCTTGGTAGACCGCTTATCAATTATCCTGTTCATTTTTACGGGGAGTCGGTGCCCTACAAAGATAGTGACGGCAACACTCGCTTTCGTTGGGAAAATACACAGGTGATTCAGGCCATGGCCTATGACACTCCTATTCCGGGTTACGGCAACGATGTGGTAAACAACCTTCGCCTGTGGAAAGCACTTTCTCCTAAATCCATTGACTTACCCAGCTTTAACCAGGGAGATTACATTGATGCCATCCGGGATATTCAATTACATGAAAATATTTCCCGGGTACTTTACCCGAATGATAAGGTGTTCGTTGGACAGGAGCTGCGCCTGAAACAGGAATACTTTCTGGTTGCCGCAACGCTGCGTGATATCATCCGACGGTTCCGAAAGAAAAATGACGATTGGAGGAAACTTCCGGAAAAAGTTGCCATTCAATGTAACGACACCCATCCCAACCTGGCTATTCCGGAGCTAATGCGCATCCTGCTGGATGAAGAAGGCATGGACTGGGAAACTTCCTGGGATATCACTACCAAAACCTTCTCCTACACCAACCATACGGTATTGCCGGAAGCGCTTGAGAAATGGCCGGTCACATTGATCCGCCACATGCTGCCACGCCATTTGCAGATTATTTACGAAATCAATAAACGATTTCTGAATCATGTAAGAGCCACTTTGGGAGACGAAGTAAATCGGATTCGGCGAATGTCGATCGTTAGTGAAGGTGAGCAGCCCATGGTTCAGATGGCTACTCTCGGTATCTGCGGATCTCATAAAGTGAACGGGGTTGCAAAACTGCACTCGGATTTAATCAAGAAAACCATATTCAAGGATTTCTTTGAATTGTATCCGGAGAAGTTCACTAATAAAACCAACGGTATCACCCCGAGGCGTTGGCTCAAGCAGTGTAACCCGCGGCTTTCGACTTTGATCAACGAACAGATCGGAGACGAGTGGGTAACCGATCTTTCTAAACTGAAAAAGATTGACCACCTGGCCGACGACAAGGCATTCCGCCAGAAGTTTATTGATGTTAAACAGAAGAACAAGGAAGAGCTGGCCGATTTTATCAAAAAGAAACAGGGCATAGACGTAAATCCTGAATCTATCTTTGATATTCAAATCAAGAGAATTCATGAATACAAGCGTCAACTCCTGGTGGCACTCCATACAGTGGCTCTGTACAACCGCATCAAAGAAAATCCGGATTTGGACATTCAGCCCCGCACGGTGATCTTCGCCGGAAAAGCAGCGCCGGGATATACTACGGCCAAATCCATCATCCGGTTGATCAACGATATTGGCGAAAAAATCAATAACGATCCGGATGTCGGCGACAAGCTCAAATGTATTTTCATGAAGAATTACAACGTGAGCCTTGCTGAAAGGTTAATCCCAGCCGCAGACCTCTCCGAACAGACTTCCACTGCCGGATTTGAAGCTTCCGGTACCGGCAACATGAAGTTCGCTTTGAATGGCGCTCTTACTGTGGGTACACTCGACGGTGCGAATATCGAGATTAAGGAAGAAGTCGGTGATGACAACATTTTCATCTTCGGGCTGACTGTAGAAGAAATCGAAAATCTTCGAATGGAGGGCTATAATCCATGGCTTTACTATCAGCAAAACAAAGAACTCAAAACCGTTATTGATCAGATTCAAACCGGTTTCTTCAGTCCTGATGATCCCAACCGGTATCAGGATTTAATCGATACTCTGCTCAATGGCGGTGAAGATTACTTCATGGTTCTGGCTGATTTTGAAGCCTATGCCGAAATCCAGAAGGAAGTCGAAAAGGTATATAAAAAGCCGGAGGTTTGGTTCAAGAAAGCCATTCACAACACCGCAAGAATGGGTAAGTTTTCATCAGACCGTACCATTTCAGAGTATGCGGATGAAATCTGGAAAGCCGGGCGTGTTAAATATATTGAGCTTCCGGTCGACGAAATGGAATTGCAGGACTGATCGAATTTCGGTTCCTGATATTTCCAGAACTTTTAAATCCCGCATCTTATCGAAGGTGCGGGATTTTTTATTACTGAAGATTCAAAAACCGTAGGAAACCATCAGATACATCGCCAAATCATAGTCGGCACCGAGGGGATGATAGCGATACCGCTGATTAATCACATTGCGCAGTTTCACCGTGGTGTGCACCCTTTGATTGAAAAATGATTTCCGGCCGGCCACATCTACACTGTACTTTGCCGGAACACGGCTTCTGTACCGGGATGACCGAAATCCATAGGTATCCTGAAACTCAGCTCCGTCAATCTCATCATAGTTGACCCATTCCGTTGGGGAGCTGTACAGGAAGTTGGCCCAAAGGGAAAACCCATCCACCGGTGTGTAGGATACTTTTGCCGAAGCCTGATGATCCGGATGCATCTGCCACAATTCTTCCGTTTCGGTATCGGGTGCATCCAATAAAGACTGCAAGCTATAATGCAATCGGGTAGAAAGCCTTTCAGCAAGCTGCCAGTCCAGAGATATATTGGCCCCGGCCACCTGCATCTCTCCCTCGGTTAATAGTTGCACATCCCCGGCTTCAACCATATATCGATTATCCAGATCATAACTCTGCCGGAATTGCCAGAAACCAGACAATCGCCGATGAAACGGATTGACGACAATGTTAAAGTTTTCTGCCCTGCTCCATCTCCAGGATACATCAACTCCTAATACTTCCTGGTTCTGCAGCGGGCCATCCGCGATATAATTTATACCCCGCTGACCTAAAACATCATACCCCTGCTCCGCCCAATACCAAAATCCGTGAAACTCAGAAGGCATCCGCCCCGAATAGTGGACCCCGGCTGTTAGCGTATGATGTTCTCCGGCCTGGAAAATTTGTTCAATAGCAGATTGTACCGACCAGTCCTCTCCATCGTGATTTACCGCCAGATTGATATTCTGAGAATATTGTTCCGTAATCGATACCCGGCTGCTGGTATATCCTCTGAGCAGGGAACGCTCCGAATCTGATAATTCATAGTCGGTATCCAAATATTCTTGCTCGGCAGTTATTCCGAATGTAAAGTCACTGAACATCCCCTGGTAGGCATATTCAAAGTTAGCATAGCTGCTGTTGAGCCACTGATCAAAATCTAAATCAAATACATTGTACCGGTAATCAAGGCCTCTCCTGCTGAGGTGGGAACGATAATGCAGATGGTGTTCCGGATTCAGTTGAAAGGTCCCGTTTACACCAATTTGCCGGTGATGCGCGTATACCGGGTATTCCATTCCCAGCGGACCGATAAAAGCATAATCCTCCAAACGGGAAAACCCACCCCGAAAATGGTGAGAGCTGTTTTCCAGTTCCAGACCGCTCCGTACCGAAACGGTATTTCCGTAGACCGCCGCATCTGTTGGCTCATCCGGCACATTGCGGACAAACTTCATTCGGGACTCGATCGGCTTATCGGTATTTTTATCCTCCCGAAATCCATAACCTGCCTGCAAAAACCAGTTTTCCCCACCCCACGACAATAAAATATCAGGATCTATTCCGGTCGCCTCTTCATTTTTAGTCCGCAACGGAGTGTATTCATAGGGACCGGGTTCATTTACTTCCTGACCCATCATGGCACGAGCCTGTACCGAAAATCCTTCCTCCGGCCTTTCGGTATGGATATGTATCAGCCCGCGGTCAGTAAACCGGCCTTCATGAACCTGCGGCCGGCTGATGACTTCAATTTTTTCTATTTCCTCCGGTATAATGTGAGCTGCGTGAAAATACGGCTGATCCATAATCTGGAAATCCATAAGGTGACCGTCAATCATCACCTCCCAATCCTGTCCGGAGTATGGCGTCATCCCCCTGACTCCCGCGAACCAGTTGATCCGGTCTGTGCTGTAATAGTGCCAGCCGTCAATCAGGCGGAACAGATCCCGTAATCTCACTATACCGGCACTTTTGATTCGATCTCCCGGTATGACCTGCCTGTCATAAGAGTCCTCAAGTGTAGGAGGATTGTCATTTCCATCACCTTTTTTCTCGGCAGACTGCGAAATAACCGCACCTGCTAAGATGGCGACGTTAATAAAAATTATCTGAAAAAGTTTTTTACCCATTGAGGAGACTCAAGTTTTCGGCTGATTCCAAATGAAAAATAAGTAAGATCAATGCGGTGAAACGTGAACATTCGTATGCGCTTGGTAGAAGCGCCAACTTTCCAGTTTGAGGTAACCGCATATTCAACCCTTCCGTAGTACCCAGCTGTAATCTCACTTTCTCCACTTTCAAAAAAGCTGTGTTTATCAAAACTCAGGTAACTATTGCCCAGCAGCCCTCCGGCAAAAAGGGTCAGGTTGTCTACCGGCTCAACTCTTTTGCCCCAACCAAGTGCGGTGAATATGTTACTAAAGTTCGGAGTATTGGAATCGTAGACACCGTAGTAGTACCAATAATTGAACAGCCCTTCCACACGGCCGAAGTAAAACGGAGTGCTGAACCGGACTCCCCCGCCGAATTCGGGGTCGTAGTAGTCGTGAAACATGTTTTTATTCACATTAAACGATCCGGTTAAACCGACTTCAATCGACTCAAATGCGCCGTAGGGATGCTGAGCTGATGCAACATTGAACAACCCGATTGCAGCCACTTGCATCTTGATAAGCAGCAGGATTTTCAAGCACGATTTTAACAAAGAAATGGCTTTCACGTCCCGAGGTTTTTGGTTGATCAGAATTTCTGTTTGGCAAAAGGTACAAAAGAGCTGCCGGAGGAGCTACAGTTTTTATCCTCACATCCATTCTTTTTGGGATGCCGTCAACTTCGGATTTGCAAAGCTCAATAAGCTATCGGGTTGCGCAGGTAGCCAAGCACATTAGTCGAGCACAAACCGGAAAGTAATGGTTCCCCACTGAGACTCCTGGGGCACTCCGGAAGGCAGTCGTGAGAAACGCCAGCTTCTCATCGTGTTAAATACTTCCCGTTCCAGTTCGGGGTTCATTCGGATTAACGGAACGATACGGCCAACACTTCCATCGGGTTTTACCTCAAACCTGACTCTGATAACCGCTTCGACATCCACATTGTAATCCGGGAGGGGTTGAACTCTCGGTGTTCGCTCTATATCTCCCTCCCACTCAAGTTCATAAGGTGAGGAACGATCCAGCTCAGCACCCGGCCCCTGATCGGCATCGCGATCACCGCGAATTCCCCGGATATCACCGGTTTCGTCTTCGCCTTCCTGCTCAGTTTCGTCCTCTTCCCGGGGCTCCTCAAGTTTGATCTCCTCCTGATCCTCCAGAATTTCTTCCTCAAATTCCTCCGGGTCAATTTCTTCGGTGTCGGGTGTTTCCACCACCTCATCACTTTCTACCTCTTCGGTCTCCTCAGGCAGTTCCACATCACGGGTGGGCTCGTCCTCAACCTGCTCCTGCTGCTCCTCAACCACTTCCTGAGGTTCTTCTACCGGTTCTTCGGGCTCTACATCAGCAGGATCCGGACTGGTGGCCACTTCTTCGGCTTCTTCGCGGGAAAAATCTGCCATCGCCCCGTCGCTGATTTCCCCCAGACTAACTTCGATGAAAGCTCTGCG
Source organism: Balneolales bacterium (assembly GCA_007131535.1). Classification (GTDB taxonomy): domain Bacteria; phylum Bacteroidota; class Rhodothermia; order Balneolales; family Natronogracilivirgulaceae; genus SLJN01. The sequence goes on from SLQI01000310.1 coordinate 20,804, forward strand.
TTCAGGGGGATCAGACTCCGTATACCATAAATAAGCTCCTACCAACACAATGATATGAGCAATTAATGCGATGATCAGGCCAAAACGTTCTTCTTGTGTGGGCTTGCGCCAAAACATAAGCACTCCTGCGGATAAGGAACGGCGGTCAGTTGGTCGGTTCGGTAGCCATGAGCATATTCATGTCCAAGGCCTGACCTATATTCATAACGCGAACGGCGTTGTCGATTATTGCATTTTTATCAGCCCGCACCACCAGGGTGGCTTCAGGGTTATCCATGTGGTGCCGGCGTATGCGCTCTGTAAGGTTCCCTTCGCTTACCAACTCACCCATGACGTAATATCTGCCGTCATCGGTTATCGTAACATTTATAAAGTTGGGCTGAGGGGCTGCGCCGGTTTCTGCCTGGGGGATATCTACACGAATACCGAAATCTGTGACGAACGTGGATGTCAGCAGAAAGAAAATCAGCAGCAGCAATACGATATCCGTCAAAGACGAATAAGAGAAAATCGAAAGCGGCTTTCGTACTTCGTCGTCACTACGGAAGTTCATGATTCAATGGTTTGGCGCTCTCTCGGAGCGTTTGAACTCTTCTTTTTGGCAGGTCGCTGCAGCAGGTCCAGAAACTCTGTGGTAGAGGTTTCCAGATCAAATACCATCCGGTTGATTTTTCCGGTTAAAAAGTTATAAAACCCATAGGCTATAATCCCTACGGCCAATCCGGATGCCGTGGTGATCAATGCTTCCCAGATTCCTCCGGCAAGCACACTCGGGTTAACCTGGCCTTCCAGTCCCTGAATCTGCATAAATGCCTGGATCATACCGGTTACCGTACCCAAAAACCCCAGCAAAGGAGCTACACCGGCTACGGTTGCCAGCCAGTCCATTTTTTTCTCCAGATAATAAGTCTCCTTTTTACCTGCATTTTTGATGGCCTCCTCAATATCGCGCAGAGGACGCCCCAGTCGTTTAATTCCCTGTTTCAAAATTCGGGCAAGCGGCCGGTCCATTTCATCACAATAGGTGATAGCCCGCTGGGTATCGCCGGCTTTGAGCATGTTTTCCACCGTTTCCAGAAAATGAACGGAATCCAACGTAGAATTGCGCAAAACCCGCCAGCGTTCGGCAATCACATAGATGGCCAGTAACGATAGCAGAAAAATGGGAATCATGACAAACCCACCCTGCATAAAAATCTCAAGGAGCGACATTCCCTCAGGGTCCCCTGCCGCCATTGCCGGATCATCTGCTATTGCAGCTGTATCTTCCTCACTGCCGGCTTCCTGAAGGAATAACCAAAACGTAAATAACAATTGCATAATCAAGATTCGAGGTTCCTGGGATATTTCTTATAACTGCTACCTAACGAACTAAACGCTGTTATCGGATTCGAATGATAAAATGATCTGAGCTCCAGGGGTCCGGTAACTCTCCGGCAGCCTCTTCTGCATCGCTTACACTTTCAAACTGACCGATACCTACTCTCCAGCTTTGTGTATCCTCATCAGGCCGGAAGGCATTCAGAGTAGCCCGAAAGCCCTCATTAGAAATTTCGTCATACTGCTCTTCGGCCCGCTCCCTGTTGCGAAGTGAATAGATGACAATGGTAAAATATTCATCCATAGGTACATAACTACCGGTATGCCCCCACTGTTCATCAGCAGGCTCAGGGGCAGTTTCCACTTCTTCCGGCTCATCGGGCTCTTCCGGCATAACAGGTTCTTCCGTCTCCGAAAGATCTTCCGCTTCCTCTTCAGCAGCTGCAACAGGTTCTGTTTCTTCGGTTATTCTGTCTTCAGAGGTTGGAATTTGCGGGGTTGGATCATAGAAAAATATAAAATGCAGAATTCCGGCAATCAGCAAAACAGCCAACCCACCGACAATAATCCATTCCGTGTTCCTGCTTTTTTTCCCGTTTGCCGGTGAGGGTTCTGTTTTTCTCACTTTACTATCAGTTTTTTTCTGCAGTTTACCAGGAGTTTCTTTCTTTTTGGCAGAAGCACCTTTAAAC
>SLQI01000511.1 GCA_007131535.1 Balneolales bacterium
AAAGCCGTTGCAGGCAGGGCAGGTGGTTGGCCAGGCCGGCAACCGGGCTTAGCCCGGAAGCCGGCGAGCGGTAAATAAGCCGGCTGTCGGAGGCGGGAAAACCATACCAGAAGCAGTAACGTTGAATTACAACCGGAAATCTCCATCACAGCCCCTCCGGCTGTCGGCACGGAGCCATGGGCAGAATTGTGAGATAAAGCCGTTGCAGGCAGGGCAGGTGGTTGGCCAGGCCGGCAACCGGGCTTAGCCCGGAAGCCGGCGAGTGGTAAATAAGCCGGCTGTCGGAGGCGGGAAAACCATGCCAGCAGCACCGTTGAATCACACCCGAAAATCACCATCCCTGCCCCTCCGGCTGTCGGCATGGAGCCATGGGCGGTGATGTGAGCCATAGCCGTTGCAGGCAGGGCAGGTGGTTGGCCAGGCCGGCAACCGGGCTTAGCCCGGAAGCCGGCGAGCGGTAGCTGTTTAGAAAAATTGCAAGTATTAAAATTTATTCTTTTTATTCAGCCGACTTTATCATCCCAAACAACAGACAAGTCAATGGAAATTAATCCCGGGCAGCTGGAGCCACAGCAGAGATATAAACTTATGATCGGCGGGGTGGTGCCCAGACCGATTGCCTTTGTTTCTACTTTGGACGGGCAGGGACAGCGGAATGTAGCACCATTCTCGTTTTTCAATGCGGTATGTTTTAATCCCATTATTCTGGCTTTTTTTCCTATCCGGTATAAAAAAGAAAAAGAATTAAAAGATACGGTCAGTAATATTCGTGAGACCGGTGAATTTGTTATCAACGTTTCTACGGAAGCTATTGCCGAGCAGGTAAACCAGGCCTCCGGCAGATATGAGAAGTCGGTGGATGAATTTGAGCTCACCGGCCTGACCCCCAAACCATCAACTAAAGTAAAGCCTCCGGGAGTGGCGGAAAGCCCCATTCAGTTTGAATGTGAGCTGGAGCGTACCATTTCGTTTGGGGAAGACCAGGGCGGAGCGGATGCGGTATTCGGGAAGGTAGTCCATATCCATGTTGCCGATGAACTTATCGATAACGATTACAGAATTGATGCCCGGGGTCTTCAGCCGATTGCACGGCTTGCCGGTAATGCCTATAGTAAACTTGGGGAGATTTTTGAAATTGAACGACCAAAGGTGTAAAGTTCAAAACCTGAAGCTGCGTTGTTTTGTAGCAGCCGCTTCATTACATTGACAGTCAGACGGTGTGAAATATTAACTGCAGTTTGAGATAAAATCAGGGTAGCTCTTATGTCGGAAAAGAAAAACGCAATTCTGGATGTGGCGCAAGAACTGTTTGCCAATCACGGGTTTGAAGGAACCACAACTCGCTCTATTTCTGATACCGCCGGTGTAAATATCGCCATGCTTTCTTACTACTTCGGCTCCAAAGAAAAGCTGCTGCAGGCATGTCTGGACCGTTATGCGGCTGATATTTTCGAGCTCATTGATAAGATCGGCAAAGAAGAGCCCGATCCGCTGAAACGCATGAAGCGATGGAATATAGAATATGTGGATTTTGTTTTTAATAACCCGCAACCGGTGATCATTGCCGCCAGAGAACGTAGTTTACTTAATGATCGCCCGGAAATTCTTGATAACGTTGAAAAGGCCGCATCCCGAATTACCCAATATGTATTTAATACGATAGAAGAAGGGAAAAAAAGCGGAGTTTTCCGCGAAGTCGATACATATATGACAATGCATACACTCAATAAGACAGTGGAATCCCTGATTGCCGAGCACGTCTGGGTTAAAAGAAACCTGAATCTGGAAGAGGGAAAATCCGGAAAGCTGTACCCGGAAGAGTTTATGGAACGAACCCGAAAACATCTCGTCGATCTGATCGAAACGTATTTGTGTAAATAGTTTTGAAACTTGTTGGATAATAGATCGTAACGGAGAGCGTACAGAAAGGGCAGATAAACAAATGATTAGTTAGGTGTTTTTTTGTCTCTAACTTTTTAATTTAGCGGGCTATTATAAATCTGCCCTGAACTTCAATTTAAAAGCAGCCATATTGCAAAAAGGGCCGGAAGCAGGCTTTTTTGATTGAAGTTAGCGGGGTGTTCTATACCTAAAGCCTAAAACGGCTTCAAATTATTTCCGTTATCAGAAGATTTCAATTAAACCGTAACATAACCTTGTATTTATTTCCTAAAGTTAAGCTAACGATTGCTTGTATAACGACCGCCTGCCTGTCATTTATCAGTACTGCTGATGCCGTTGGGCAGGATTGGAGTTCCAGTCCGGGGGATACCATTCGAATATCATTGGAAGGTGCTGTGAGCATTGCACTGGCTGAAAATTTTGATATCAAACAGGAGATGCTTGCAGTAGAAACGGCACGCCAGCAGGTGAGGGAAGCTTGGGGGACGGTATATCCTCAAATATCCGGTACCATCAACTACAATCGAAATGTGGTCACTGCCAACCCCTTTGCCGGCGCTGAAGCAGGTGGATTCTTTGAAGGCCTGGGAGCTATTGAGTGGCTGCAATATAACGAGCGGATCCGTACCGGTGAAATTGATGCAGATGAACTGCAATATATGGAGTTTCTTCAACGGCAGATGCAAGGGTATACTGAGGCCGGCATAACTCCCCCGACTGAAGCTGATGACCCTTTCGGCGTTGACAATGAGTTTATCGGTGCCCTTAACTTTACTCAAACGCTGTTTAACGGAGCGGCTTTTGCCGCGATACGGGGAGCTGAACAGTTTCGTCAGCTCAGCCGCGATGGTCTTGAACGGGAAACTCAGGAAGTTATCGATGAGGTGCGCACCGCGTTTTATGGTGCACTTCTGGTACAACAACAAGTAGATGTTTTGCAAGAGAGCGTGCAACGAACCCGCCGAACTGTGGAAGAAGCAGAGCGCGCTGTTGACCAGGGTGTTGGATCAAAGTTTGATCGTGAATCGGCTAAAGTTGAACTCGTCAACTTGGAAACGGAGTTGATTGAAGCGGAAAATTCAGCAGAGCTTGCCGTTAAAAACCTCAATCGACTGATAGGTATACCAGTCAGCCAGCCTATTGATGTTGTGGGTGAACTGGAAATGGTGGAGTTGCCAGAGGTAGCGTTAATGGATGTTGATGAAGCTTTTAATGCAGCCATGGATATGCGGCCGGATGTAAAACAGGCCGAAGGGGCCATTCACCTCGGAGAGATCGAAATGGATATCCAGAGTTCCCAATACTATCCTACTGTGAACTTGTTTGCCGATTATAACTATTTCGGCCGGGTTCCCGGAGAACGAACTCAGACTTTCAACCCGGATCCGACTGATCCGTTTACCTTTGATCAACGAGATCTCGACTTTTTCGACGATTCCTACTGGAACCCGAATTTCGCCGTTGGCATCACTTTAAGCTGGAATATTTTCGACGGATTTCAGCGAAGTGCTCAGCGGGAGCAGGCCCGGAATGTTATACGGGAAGCGGAGCTCCAAAAACAGCAATTGCAAGAAGGAATCCGGCTGCAGGTTGAAGAAGCGGTACGTAATCTCAGAACTGCCGAAAGGCGGATCGAAAGCCAACAGAGAAACATTGAGCAGGCGGAAATGAACTACGACTTTGCTCAGCAGCGCCTCAGAGAAGGAGTCGGTACGGCACTTGAAGAGCGGCAGGCTTCTCAACAGCTGGATCAAAGCCGGTTGAATTATTTAAACGCATTGCACGACTACCTTGTGGCATTAAGCAATTTTGAACTGGCAATCGGGCGTTCGGTGACCGCCATTGAAGACGATATGCCTGTATTATCCGGTGAACAATAAAAGAATCAGATAGTATTTCCGATGAAATTAAAACCATTTTCCATAGTAATTTTTCTGTTTATTTCTTCCCTCATCTGGGTTTCATGCGAAGAAGCAGAGGAAAACGATGAGCCCCGCTATCGACAGATAGCTGTCGAAACGCTGACACTTGAAAAACAGACGTTTAAAGAGTACATCAATGTGACCGGAAGGGTGGAGTCACTTGAAGATGCCGTGGTTTCAACGGAAGCCGGTGGCAGGGTGAAAGAAATTGTTAGACGAGGGCAAAGGGTGAATGAAGGGGATATCCTCACCCGGCTTGATGATGAACTACTTGAATCCCAATATGAAGTAGCTCGTGCCGAATATGAGCTGGCACTCGATACCTATGAACGTCAGCAGCCGCTGCTTGCCGATTCCATCATTACCACGCTTGATTTCAACACAACAAGAGCCCGTATGGAACAGGCGAGAGCTCAGCTCAGGCAGGCAGAACGGCAATTGAAAAATACCGAACTTGAAGCTCCGTTTACCGGCCGGATCGAAGAACGGATGGTAAAAACCGGTGAATTCATAGGGCAGGGGATGCCGGTGGTGCGATTGGTGGATACCCGAAACATTCAGGTTAATGCCGGAATTGCCGAACGCTATTCCCGGGATATTACCGAAGGAACACCGGCCATTGTCGACTTTACTTCATACGGCGGCAATCCGGTAGAAGCCGAGGTTACTTATGCCGGTAGTGTAATTGATCCGGACAACCGTACATTTCCGATAGAAATTGAATTAGCCAATCCCAATAATGAAGCTAAACCGGATATGGTAGCCCGTGTCAGCGTTTTGCGAAGTCAGCAGGAAGAGGCCATCGTTGTACCGCGTACAGCAACTTTTCTGGACCAGGAAGGGCATAACGTATATGTGGTTAATCGGGATGATGAACAGCCGGTGGCCGAAATACGACGAGTGGTTACCGGGCCGGCTTCCGGAGGGCAGGTACTAATTGAGGAAGGTTTGGAAGATGGTGACGAAGTAGTGACGGTAGGCCGAAGTAATCTCAATCACGGGGACCGGCTTCAGATTCTTGAGTCCCGCCGGCAGTCCGCAGATGAAAACTAAGAGAACATCATTTAAATACCCTGTGGATCAGCCTGCAATATATTTTAATTCTTATTCCGGAAACGTATTTGCATGAAAGCAGTAGACATTTCGATTAAAAACAGAATTGCCATCATTGTACTGGCCCTCATTTTGGTGATTAGCGGGGCCATAGCATATGTGACGATTCCCAAAGAATCAAATCCGGATATTGATATTCCGATTTATGTTATTACTACGATCTATCCGGGAATAGGGCCGTCGGATATGGAGTCCCTGGTAACCCAGCCTATTGAGCGTGAACTCCAGGGCATAGAAGGTATTGATGAGATCAGTTCAACAACTCAGGAAAGTCTGAGTTTGATCGTAGTGGAGTTCGATCTTGATACAGATCGGATAGTTGCCAGCCAGGAAGTCCGGGAACAGGTAGATCTTGCCCGGCCGGAACTCCCCGAAGATGTGGAAGAGCCGATCATCAATGAAATCGATCTGGATGATTTCCCGATTATGACGGTTAACCTCAGTGCGGATTACGACCTGTCCCGGCTGACTGATTTGGCTGAAGATCTTGAAGATGAACTCGAAACCCTGCGTGGAGTCCGTGAAGTAGAGCTGATTGGCGGACTCGAGCGCGAAGTGCAGGTAAATGTGGATCTGCAGCGCTACCTCAGCTATGGAACCAGTTTTCAGCAGATGATCGGTGCCATTCAGGGGCAGAATCTCACGATTCCCGGTGGTACGGTTGATGTGGATTATCTGGAATATTTGCTCCGTATCAGTGGTGAGTTTGATAATCCGCATGAAATTGAAGATTTGATAGTCCATACGCCGGTAGATCCCGAAACAGGGGAGCGCAGCGCGCCGGTGTATATGCGGGATCTCGCCGAAGTGGTGTTCGGGTTTGCCGAGCGCGAAAGTTATGCCACGCTGAAAGCCTTTGAGGTTGAAAACAATAATCAAGGAGAAACCCGGCGCATTCCATTCGAAGAAGCAACGATGAATGAGGTGGTCAGCCTCGATATCATCCAGCGGAGCGGCGGAAATATTCTGGAGACCACCGATGAGGTCAAAGAATTAATAGCGGGGTATGACCTGCCGGCCGGTACTCAGGTTACGATCACGGGCGATCAGAGTGAAAACGTACGTACGCTCATATCGGATCTGGAAAACAGCATTATCAGCGGGATGATGTTTGTGATCCTCGTTTTGGTATTCTTCCTGGGGCTGAGAAATGCGCTGCTGGTAGGAACGGCGGTTCCCCTTGCCATTCTGGTCGGATTTATCGTTCTCTCGCTTCTCGGATTTACGGTGAACTTTATCATCCTGTTCAGCTTAATCGTGGCGCTCGGTCTGTTGGTGGATAATTCCATTGTGGTAGTGGAAAATATCTACCGGTACAGGGAGATGGGCTATGAACGCTTCGAAGCTGCCAAGCTGGCCACCAACGAAGTCGGGTATGCCCTGATAGCTGCGACGTTAACGCTCGTTGCCGCTTTTGCACCGCTGCTGCTCTGGCCGGGAATCATAGGTCAGTTTATGAGTTACTTTCCGATTACTCTCATCATCGTATTAGCCAGCTCCCTGTTTATCGCGTTGATCATTTATCCGGTGTTAACCGGGTATCTTGTACGGCTCGAAAGCGAACCGAAAAAGAAGCGCGGGGTTTGGGCCAAACGCTTCGGAGTTGTACTGGCTATTATTGCAGCGTTAATTATCGGCCTTGCGAACCCCATTTCATTGCTGTCATTCGGTATCGTCGTAGCATTTTTTGTTCTTACGTATCTATATATCGTTAAACCGATATCACGTTGGTTTACCGCTGTGCTTCTGCCCCGCACCATTGAAAATTACAAGCTTTTTCTTCGGTGGATGCTTGAGCGGGACTACTCCGTACGGTATGCTTTCTGGAGAAATGCCTTCAGCATGATCAGTTTTACATCCGGAGTGGTATTGCTGGTTCTGGGCGCTTTGATATCCGGCTTGGCGGAAGCTTCCGGTTATGTGTTGATTATACCCGGTGTCATTCTTCTGGTGCTTGGTATCCTGGGAATTGTAATCCACTCCGTGGAGTCGGTATTTATTGGAGGAAAGTACAGTGTGATCGGAGCGATTGCTTTTGCGCTGATTGTGAGTGTAATCATAGGTATCGTTTATCTCGTGGGCAGGGATATAAC
>SLQI01000357.1 GCA_007131535.1 Balneolales bacterium
ACTCTTCCGCCCGTGACTTCAGGTAAGCCATCGCCAACATAGCCGATTCCTTCTTCACATTACCGAGCTGACCGGTGATGTTTATCTTGCCGTTACCTTTAGCCACACTGGCCTCTATAAAAAGAATATCACCGCCATAGGGTGTCCACGCCAGACCGGTAGAGACGCCCGGAACCGTGGTGCGTTCAGCCACTTCAGAGAAGTATTTGCGTTTACCGAGATATTCATCCACCTCATTTACCCCGACAGATGCCGATTCTATATCGCCGGTTGCAACTTTGGCCGCTACCCCACGGGCAATGCCGGAGATCTCCCGTTCAAGGCTGCGTACGCCGGACTCCCTGGTATACTCGTCAATGACTTTGGTGATGGCCTTCTGGCTGATTTTGAGCTGATCTTTTTTCAATCCATTCTCCGTAATTGCCTTCGGTACCAGATAGTTTTTGGCAATTTCAGTCTTTTCTTCCAGCGTATATCCGCTGATGTTGATCAGCTCCATCCGGTCCCGAAGCGCGGGCGGGATGGTATCCAGATTGTTGGCCGTGGCAATGAACAACACTTTAGAGAGGTCGTATTCCAGCTCGAGATAGTTATCGTAAAATGTGTTGTTTTGCTCAGGATCAAGCACCTCAAGCAGTGCTGAGGTCGGATCACCCCGAAAATCCGAGCCCACTTTGTCAATCTCGTCAAGCATCAGCAGCGGATTGCTGGTACCGGCTTTTTTAATACTCTGGATGATCCGCCCCGGAAGCGCGCCAATGTAGGTGCGGCGGTGCCCGCGGATTTCGGCTTCATCCCGCAATCCACCGAGACTAAACCGGTTGAACTCCCGATTCATCGCCCGGGCAATCGACTTACCCAGCGAGGTCTTGCCCACACCCGGCGGGCCGTGGAAACAGAGGATCGGCGCCTTCATATCCTTTTTCAGCTTCAGGACGGCGAGGTACTCAATTATCCGCTTTTTGACTTTTTCCAATCCGTAGTGATCTTCATCGAGAATCTTCCGGGCGTTTTTCAGATCCAGCTTATCCTCGGAATACTTGTTCCAGGGCAGATCCAGCAGCCACTCCACATAATTGTGGATGATGCCGTAGTTGGGCGCGCTGGTCGGTGTGCGTTCAAGGCGCTGCAGCTCTTTTTCCAATACCGGCTTCACATGATCCGGAAGCTCGGCCTGCTTTTCCTCAGCTCTTTTCTGCAGCTTTTTGACCTCCTCCTGTTCGCTGTCTTCACCAAGCGCTTCCTGGATCGCCTTAAGTTGCTGGCGCAGGTAAAAATCCCGCTGCTGCTGGTCAATTTCGGTTTTGACCTTAGACTGAATTTCTTCGCTGAGGTTCAGCACCTGCAGCTCTTTGCGTAAATATTCCATGACCTTCTCCATTTTTTCGGAGAAGACCTTCATCTCAAGCAATTTCTGTTTTTCCTCCAGGGAAATATTCAGATTAGAGCTGATGAAGTTGAGCAGAAAATTCGGGCTGGTGATGTTGTTAATGGCAACTCCGGCTTCCGATGGAATATTCGGCGACTGATCCACAATCTGAGAAGCGGTCTCTTTTACGGAACGTAGCGCCGCATCCAGCTCCACGCCGGACATATCCTGCTGGTATTCGTAGTGCTTGACTTTAGCCCGGAAAAAAGGATCCTGCCGGGTGAACTCCTCTATCTCAAATACACTTTTTCCCTGGATCACGATGCTTTTGCTGCCATCCGGCATCTTGATGAGTTTGAGGATACGCGCAACCGTACCGACTTTGTAGAGATCATCGGTTTGCGGGTCTTCCTGATCTTTCTTCTTCTGAGAGACGATACCGATGGTTTTGTCGCTTTCATAGGCCTGCTTTACCAGGTTCAAAGAACGATCACGCCCTACAGTTATCGGGATCACCACACCCGGAAACAGTACGGTATTTTTCAGCGGGAGGATCGGCAGATCCTCGGGAATTTCCGATTCGGTTAGCTTTTTCTCTTCTTCTTCGGATAATAATGGAATGGCCTGTTCAAAATCTTCAAGTTCATCCCCAGCCATAAAGTGATTCGATAAATGCATTAAATCTTTCATATCTAATTGATTAAACTCTGATTGTTCTTCTGCCGCTCCGGTTAAATTTTGGGGCTAATGCGCTTATCCGAAAACTCACCCGGCCCGACAGATTTTTTATTCCGATAGGGGATGACAAATCACAGGCCATAAGCAGATTAACTAACAGATCGTCAGGCATTCCTGCTGAATTGGCATATTTTTTCGTTTCCTGTTTGATTTCATGACAAAACTGCAATCGACAGTTCCGTGGTACTAAAGCCGATAAAACGTATGGGTATCTGCATCGCGATCACCGGGGACAGATTGGATTTAATCACATCTATTATGTACCACAAGCACTTTATAATTAAAAATTTAAGATTAAAAATTAAAGAGCCATTATATCTGGCCTAATAGTCGATGCCAAGAATTTTCAATCTTTAAGCTTCAATTTTTAATTTTCAATTGAAATTAATCACCTGCCATCTGTTTCTTCATCAAGGCGAGCCAGGTTTAAAATCCCCGGCTCTGATAAGTTTTTTTAAAGCTCATTCCGCCCTATATTTTGCCGAATTAATGATGCTCATTTATTAAACTTGAGTCTACCCTCACTGCGATGAGTTTAGTTTATCGTAATATTTAAGGGTGAACATAGTCCCGGAAAATTAGTTTAGCAATCACCTATGGCTGAAACCTATCTGCTCAAAAACCTGAAACCTGCGGGTCCCGGAACGGAAAAGCTGCCGGATACCATCGATATTCTAATCACCGATGGAACCATCACCCGCATCGCTGAATCTATTGATCAACAGGCTTCGCATTCCAAAGATTTCAACGGCGCGTATGTTTCAGCCGGATGGATGGATATGCATGTTCATTTCCGTGAGCCGGGATTTGAACACAAAGAAACCATTGAGACGGGAAGTAAAGCGGCCGCGTTCGGGGGATTTACCGATGTTGCCTGTATGCCGAATACGAGCCCGGCCGTTTCCAGCCGGGATGTCGTAGAGTACATAAGGAAAAAAGGAGAAATGCAGCCGGTACACGTCCACCCGATCGGGTGCGTCTCTATTGATCGCAAAGGCAAACAGCTGGCCGAAATGGCCGACCTGAAAGAAGGCGGGGCTGTCGCCTTTAGTGATGACGGTGACCCGGTCTATGATTCCCGTCTGATGCGCATCGCCCTGGAGTATTCTTCCATGCTGGAAATGCCGATCATCAACCACGAAGAAGATCTGGCGCTGTCGCGACCCGGCCACATGAATGAAGGACGCGTTTCGGCCCGGCTCGGCTTACAGGGCTCGCCCGGAATTGCCGAGGAAGTAATGATCGCCCGGGATATCATGCTGGCCGAACTGACCGGCGGCCGCATTCACGTCGCCCACATCAGTACTGCCAAGGGTGTTGACCTGGTTCGATCAGCCAAGAAGAAAGGTATCCGCGTTACCACAGAGGTGTGTCCTCACCATTTCGATCTGACCGACGAAGAAATTGAGCGCACCGGTTTTGACACCAACTTCAAAATGCATCCGCCGCTTCGAACTGCGGAGGATGTCGAGGCGATGATTGAGGGACTGCGCGACGGCTCCATTGATGCCATTTGCACCGATCACGCCCCGCATTCGGTGGATGAAAAAGAAGCTGAATTTATCTACGCTCCGAACGGCATCATCGGACTGGAAACGGCTTTTGCCATTAGCTGCATGCGGCTGCTTCACCCCGGCCATTTATCTCTTGATGATATGCTTGAGCGGCTGATCACCGCACCGCGTGAAATCACCAACCTGACGGTTCCGGATTTCAATGAAGGCAGCGAAGCCCGGTTCACCATTTTCGACCCGGAAGCCGAATGGACCTTTACCGCCGACGAAGTTCGCTCCCGTTCCCGCAACTCCCCTTACCTGGATCGAAAACTGAAGGGCCGGGCACTTGGAATATTCAATAAAGGCAAACTGGTTCTTAGTTAGAGAAGGCTTTCACATAAATCCGTACCCGCCGGCTGTGTCTGATGCCCTTCCCCAACGATATATTAGGCTCGAAGGTTTTTCAATTGGAATAATTGCTCCGGCCTTCAGGCCGGAGTCAGAAAGCTCTGCAAAAGTACAACAGGGCTTTAGCCCTATGGGTGAAGGGCTAAAGCCCTCGGCAATTGCTTACCTCATTTTATCACCGGCCTGAAGGCCGGAGCAACTATTATAGCCTCACCAAACAACACGATATGTTCGGGGTTCTTGCAGCTACCTATTTTTTGTCGGACAACAGTGAAAGTTAATAGAGCACCAACCTCCTTCCGGAGGAAGGCCTCGTCGGTAGAATAAAACATGACCCCCGATGCCACGCGCCGTCAGGTGCGTTTCGTGATCGACCGTGCCCGACATCCTTCACAAAATGTTCCTGCCGGAACATGCTGCCGGCTTCCTTCCTTTTGCTACCGACGAGATGTTCCTGACGGAACATATTGCAACCTGCCGCCCTCAATTGATTGTTTGCCTGATGGATTTTTTTAACTGCTTTTACGCAAACAGAGTAGATATTTGGTAGTTGTACAACACGCACGACCGTCGGATGCGGACTCGGTTTTCTACTTCGAACCCTATAAGTAACATTAACTCATAGAATCTGCGCATACCTGCGTCAATCCGCGGCAAAAACAATCTGTCAAAGGATGACTCAATTTACCGGCAGTACGTATCGAGCAGCTCGTCCAGTCGGCCGTTTTTTCTGCCACGGGCGGCGAGGAATTTGAGCAGGGGTGTCAGGATTTTAAATATCACTCCGGGCAGGGACATATCGCTCATTTCGGCAAGCAGAGCATTGTTGGTGAGCCCTTTGACCACTCCTTTGTCATTGGCGTAGCCATCGCGGGCAAGACCGTAAATAATGCGCAAGGCATTCTCAAAGCCCTCACTTCCCGGGCGCAGCTCAACCCGGAATACAATGGGTTTGCTTCCCGGATTGTAAAAAGCATGCACCTCACCGGCCTTCACCGTATGCGACTGACCCGGCTGCAGGATCTTAGTATCATCTTTCCCAAGCTTGAGCCCCAGGTTGCCCTCCTTTGCCGTAAAGGTCTCATCGTGATTTTTATGATAATGCAGGGCGTTTTCTCCTTCCGGCATCAGTTTAATATCCAGTACGGTGACTTCTCCGCCGGACTCTTCAGCCGTGGTTTCGAAAGTCACTTCGTCTTTGATGGTCGGGTTTACTATAGTCCGGCCTTTGGTATCGGCTGCATCCATGTTGTGTTGATTTAGATTGTTGTTGCCGGGATAAGTTGAGCATTTTCAGAATAAAAAAGAAGTGCCATGAGCCATATTGCTCTTTGTGCGGGATATTTTGATGGGTGGGGGTTGTGTTAAACTTAAATAAACTGATTCAACAGCCGGAGAGTCCGCTTCTATTTTGCCTTCGTGTAACTGCGAAAATCCGTGGTAAAGGAGTTGGGGGCTTTATGCGGATATATCTGTGTTGGGGGCAATATGCGGACAGCCCGATTGCATCGGGCAGCCCGCTGAGTTAACTGATAAGTTGGAAATTAATTTAAATCAATTATTGTATTCAGCTTCGACAGGTGAGTTATATACAAGATTTAATTTTGTTATCCACTTTGCAGATGTGATTGTATAACCATCTGGAACATAGCCGATGCACTTGCAGCAATATGGACATATTAGCTCCAGTGTTATTGAACTGCTTGTACAGCTTGGTAAAATCTTCATGAAACTGTTTATGGGCTTGTTTGTTTTCCGCTGAACAAGGACAGTTCCGCTTTTCCATTAGATCCTCTTCATAATTAAAGTGCTCTTCAACATAGTTTTTCAGAAATTCCATCATGGAAGATAACTCATCAATTCCCCGGCCTTTATTCATGGCATGATGAAGCTCATTTACCATATTAAACAGCTCTTTATGCTGTTGATCAATCGTACTTATTCCGGTTGCCATTTTGGCTTCATCCCATTCTAACAACATAATTTTATCCTTTCTTGATTAGTTGACAGGCAAATTTGTGCATCACTTTGATCACAAAATCATCTGATTTCACCCGATTTACGATCACTTGATTTGACCATGCATTTTTATCAACCAAACCCCGATTGTTTTATTCGGAGAGTTATTATTTATCAGCATGAATTACTAAATAAGAATTTAATATCTAAAAATCCAAATCAATAAATAACTTTATAACATCCTTTATTATTAAGCGATAAGCTTAAATGATTTTAAATCCTGTCTGGTTGTCAGAAGAAAGACTTTTCTAAACTGAAAATATGCCAACAGCATCTGATGATACCACCACCCTTTTTCTCGCCGGGGATGTCATGACCGGCCGCGGCATTGACCAGGTCCTTCCTTCGCCCTCTGATCCGCAGCTTTATGAACATTACATCAGGCATGCGGGCATTTATGTTGATCTGGCCGAAGAACGCTCCGGAGCAATAGACTACCCGATCTCCCTGGAATACATATGGGGTGATGCGCTTGCCGTTTTGAATCAGAAAAGCCCGAGGTTCAGGATGATCAACCTGGAAACGGCAATTACCACAAGTTCGCAGCACTGGCCCGGCAAAGGAATTCACTACCGGATGCACCCCGGTAATATTGAGCTTTTGACCACCGCCGGGATCGACGCGTGCATTCTGGCCAACAATCACAGCATGGACTGGGGATTTGCCGGGTTGCGGGAGACGGTCAGAACGCTGACCGATGCTGGTATTACGGTCAGCGGAGCCGGTAACAATCTTCGGGAGGCGGCAAGTCCGGCCATATTTGAAACAGACACCGGCCGGCTGCTCCTGTTTTCCTACTCCACCCCTGATGCCGGCACCCCTGTTAACTGGGCAGCCAAAAAACACCGCCCCGGCATAAACCTGCTCAAGACCCTATTTAAGCGGGATCAGCATAAAGTTATCGAAACCATCGTTGAACATCGAAAGCCCGGTGACCGCGTCATTCTCTCGCTGCATTGGGGAGACAACTGGGGTTACCACATCCCCGACACCCACCG
>SLQI01000205.1 GCA_007131535.1 Balneolales bacterium
GAAGTGCCGGAAAACGCGATACATTTTCGATCGCCGGGAACAGCGTCCACCGCGACAGGCTCCGTATGTTTTTCTACTGCAACGGACTCTCCGGTAAGTACGGATTCTTCGATTTTCAGATTTTTTGCTTTTAGCAACCGTACATCTGCCGGTACTTTATCTCCCGGCTCCAACAACACCATGTCTCCGGGCACAAGGTTAGCCGCGTCTATTTTTCTGCGCCTTCCCTCCCGGATTACCATTGCATCAAGCGAGAGCATTTTTCGGATGCTTTCTATTGCTTTTTCCGCCTTGCCCTCCTGAATAAACCCTATCAACGCATTTATAATTACTACGGCAAGGATAACTCCGGTATCAATCCAGTATTCGAGAAGTGCGGTAACTACAGCGGCTGCCAGAAGCAGGTAAATCAATACATTGTGAAACTGATACAAAAACCGAATAATCGCCGGCTGGGATTTGGTTTCCGGCAGCTTGTTCGGCCCGTAGGCTTGCAGTCTTTGTGCGGCATCATCATCTGTAAGCCCGTTTTCAGGGGTTTGCAGTTCCTTAAGTGCAACTTCGGTTGAAATACTGTGAAAATCTGCTTTGCCGGAACCATTTAATTTTTTGTTGGCTTCTAATACACTCTCCATAACCGTGACCTTGCAAATAATAATTTAAGTCTTACGCCCGAATAAGTTATATAAGTAGTAGTTTAATAACGAAGAATCAGGAAGGATTATAAACCAAAAACTGAAAAAATGAGATTTTTGTGTCTTCACATCTTTTGAACATTAAATGAATATTCTGTGTTGCTTTGCATTGCTATGTGTTTTATCAAACCGCTGAATATTATTCGGTGGACGGGATACAAGGCATACCAATACACCCATCCCCAAAAACCCTTCGACGCAAAAAAAGCTGTTTGGGTCAGCAGTGTGGTTCCATCCTCCCTTGATTTAACCTGAAACTGGAGCCAGGCCCGGCCGGGCACTTTCATTTCCGCCCGCAGCCTCATCAAACGATCCGGTTCCACGGCCTCTACCCGCCAGAAATCAAGGGCATCACCGACGCGTACCTCTACAGGATCACGGCGCCCGCGTCTCAACCCTACCCCTCCGATCATCCGGTCCAGCAGCCCGCGTAAACGCCAGGCCCAATTCATATACAACCAGCCCCGGTTGCCTCCCAGGCTCGTTAATACCTTATAAACCTGCTCAGCTGATGCCCGGACTATGATGGCGCGGTGCTCCTGTATGATTCCTTCCTGCGTTGTAAGCTCCACCGGTTTAATATCCCCCGAGCTTGTGCTGAGTGCGTCACTCCAGCTCGTTGATACCTGGCCTGTGTCCAGTTTAGATAACGCCCGTTCAACTGATATTCTGTAGCTTACGGGTTTAATTTCCGGGAACAGCGTCCTGGCTACCGGATCACTTACTATACTTTCATTGCGCAACCCTTCTATTAGCGGCTTCGCAATAGTTGTTGGTATCGGCGTAACCAGATGAACCCAGTAGGATGATAACCTGGGAGTAAGTACCGGAACGGGAACCAACCAGCGTTTTAGTCCACGCACCTCGGCATAGATTTTCATCATATCCCCATACGTAATTACATCTTCTCCACCGATTTCGATGATTTTATCTGCTGTTTCCGGTTCCTTCAAAGCTGCCGCCAGGTAGGCAAGAACTTCTCTAATACCTATGGGTTGGGTTTTGGTAAAGACCCAGCGGGGACAGATCATTATGGGGATACGCTCGGTGAGGTAACGTATCAACTCGAATGATAAACTGCCGGAACCCACTATAACCCCGGCTCTAAACTCCGTTACCGGCACCCCGCCGGCCCGCAATGCTTCAGCAGTCTGTTGTCGGGATTTCAGATGTTCTGATAAGGCAGCTGATTCTTTTGCCAAAGCCCCCAGGTATATAATTCGCCCTACGCCCTCTTTTTCAGCAGATCTGCCGAATATCTCAGCTGCGTTGAGATCGCGTTCATGAAATCCGCTTCCGGCACCCATACTGTGTACCAGATAATAAGCTACTGAAACTCCCTCCAATGCAGGCAGAACGGTCTCCGGTTTGAGCAGGTCGCCCTGGATAATTTCTACTTTATCAAACCAGTCCCTGCCTTTTAGTCGATCCGAATCCCGTACCAGACAGCGAACCCTATAGCCTTCCCCAAGGAGTTGCGGCACCAGTCTGCCACCGATATAACCGGTCGCTCCGGTTACCAGAACAAGCCCCTTTTTCTCTGAAGGATTCAACATGCCGAATTCCCGGAATTAATGTTCTTTGATTGTTTGATTTCAACTACACCCCATTTGCGGATTTCGTTCAGCCCGGTATTCCGGGACAAAACGAGTTTTCTGACGGAGACAATTTATATGCTGCCCGGTGCAATTTACGATCCGCATTTTTACGGCAGGTTTCTCATTCATATCATGTGTAGTAGAGGTAGCCAACTATATCCATAAATAGTCTTACGTTTTATGAAGTACGCCAAGACCTTATACACAATGCTGATTTTGCTCACCTCAACGGGTTTAAGCTTCGGTCAGTCCGACTATGAACCCTTAACCGTTGTAGTATCGCCGGAACGAGACCCCTATCCCGTACCGCTTGAGATCTCAGCTTACATCATAAATACTGGCGTAGGTATCCATACTTCTGCCAATCTTGTTCAGGGTAACAGCAGTTTTTGGAATAGTGCCGCTTCAGCTGCTTTAGGAACCGGCACTCTGGTAATGAGCAACAGCTACCGGGCAAACTATGAAACCACAGGACTCATTTCCGGCACCGTTACACTTACCATCGGTTTGCTCGGTTTGGCCGAGTGGGGGGTCGGGCAATATTCCGAAAGCGAACAGGGTCTGTTCCCAACTATTCTGAATGACTCCTGGAATATCCGTGTTGGCCGGGAACCCGGTTTCATCGATAGCGCAACCATTAGTGTTGGCTATAGGTTTTAAATAAGTTTATTCCGGATTATTACTGGCATATCCGTAAAGATGAGCGGTACGGAATGCATTTGCGGAGGATGAAGAGAAAATGAATTTCCCTCCCGGTACTCCGATCCGGGAGGGAAATATTCAGAAGGTCTTACTTGACCTCATCGGCCAGTTTTTTACCCGGCTTGAACTTAACCACCTTCTTGGCGGGGATGTTGATTGTTTCCCCTGTTGCCGGATTTACCCCTCGACGCCCTGCACGTTCCTTGGCTTCAAAAGTTCCGAAACCAATCAGGGTCACCTTATCTCCTTTTTTGAGAGTATTTGAGGTATTTTTGATGAACGAATCCAGAGCCGACTGGGCCTGGTTCTTGGATATGTTAGCATCCGCTGCGATTCGATCTACAAGTTCTCCTTTATTCATATTCCTCATTTTTTAGTGAGACGTAATTAGGCTTAAGCAGCAAAGCCTTTGACAGAACTAAGTTAGAAAAACCAAACGGAAATTCTACAAGAATTTTAAATTTATTCTTACCAAACTATAATAGTAAATACGAGATTTATAAACAGTTGTAATTCAGATACTTACGCCACATCGGATTTTTGCCCCCGCTAATATTCTCTAAGAAGCTCCAAAATTTTTTGATGCTTTCCGAGCCTGAATGACGGCACATTTTAGTACCAAACTGCCCTGTCCACGCATCTTTCAGCATTAAGCTCAGTTATATTTCCGGTATTAATGCTGAACAAAAATCAGCTCCTCAGTATTAAAACCTAACTCTTTACTGAATTCCACAAACCGATCAATTATATGCTGATCAACTTCCGGAGTTCGGGCAAGCAGCCACAGATACGATGTACTTGCTCCGCTTACAAAGGCATACTGATAATCCTCATCCAGCTCAAATATGACATAGGACCCATAAAATGGGCCAAAAAACGATACCTTTAAATGTCCGACTCCCTCTTTACCGGCATAATAAGCCCTGCCTTTGGCCTGCGACCATTTGTCTTTGGATACATCATACCCACGGTTAACTACGTAAATTCTGCCTTTTTCCTGAAGCTCATACTCTGCTGTTACCCGCTCAAGCCCCCGCTCAAAAGAATGATCAAGCCGGGCGATTTCATACCATTTTCCCTGGTACCGCTCCGGATCAAAATTTTCAACCGGTTTCACTCCCTCCGGAATTCTAAGACAGCTCCCCATCAAAACAGAAAAAATCAAAATGAATATTACACGCATGGCAAGCTCCTGATGTTTTTCACCGCATCATTACGGGTTGATGAACAGCATCTCCCTTGTTTAGTTAGTGTCTGTAAGAAAACTCATGATGCCATTTGGAAACAAAGGGTAATTAAGGTAAATCAGTAGATTAAGAAAAATTGAGTATTTGGCTCAATGAGTTGCTTTAAACCCAACCTGAATTCCTGAATTACCGAATATACGGCACCAGATATTGGCATTTATCAAGATATTACCTGTTTTCTTACAGGCACTAATTAGTTTCATTATTCTTTAAACGCGGCAAGCCACCACCCCGGTGTGCGTTGGCTTTACGGAAAAATTGAAATTTCATCAGCCAAACGGCCTGTTCGCCTATCTAACCGAGGCCCCTACAATATTTGAAACGTACCGCCGCAATCGCACCACGCTCGCAGTGTCATCGGGGTGAACGCGGTTGGTGAGTAGGATTACGGCCAGATCAGCCTCAGGGTCTATGTGTATTGACGGACCGGTATAGCCGGTGTGTCCGTAGGTAGCGTCAGATGCCAAATCTCCCTGGTTGGTGCTGAAAGCCGAGTGCATGTCCCACCCCAAAGCTCTGCCGAATTCTTCCATACCATAAGGCATCTGCGAGAACTTAGAAACCCCGGCGGGACTTAAAATGCGCCGGCCGTCATACTCGCCTTCATTCAATATCATAAGAGCAAACCGGCCAATATCGTCAAGGTTTGAAAACAGACCGGCGTGACCGGCAACCCCGCCCATAATCTCCCGGGCACGGGGATCATGCACGATGCCGGTCAGATATTCCCCATCTATTTTTTCGGTGGGTGCAATCTGATCCGTTTCTTCCGGAAGAAACCCGGTGCTATTCATCTCCATCGGGGTAAATATATGCCCGGCTGTATATTCATGAAGCGTCATCCCGGTTACATTCTCCAGGATGGTCTGCAGGGTGATAAAACCGATATCACTATAAATAAAAGACTCCCCGACCTTGCCCCGGAGCTTTCCTTCATTTATGTATTTCAAAAAGTTCTTCCGGTCGGCTTCCCCGAATTTTTCTTCTACCTGCTCCGCTGTGATAATGGGAGGAAAACCTGCGGTATGCGTTAACAAGTGCTTGATGCGCATAGTGGTATTATCATCTTCATCCACCCGCTTCGGATCGAAATTCTCAATATGGTCTGAAACCGCGTCGGTCAGGCTGATTTTCCCCCGTTCTACCAGCTGCATTATTGCCGTTGAAGTCGCTATCGGCTTGGAAAGAGAAGCCAGATCATATACGGTTCGCTCATCAACTTTAGCGGCACCGGCATCATAACTTAAATGACCGTAAAACTGCCGGTAGGCAACCATACCGTCCCGAATTACCATCAGCGCGGCACCGGGTGTTTTTCGGTCGGCAATAGCTTGCTCAATCAGATCATCCACCCGCTGTAAATGTTCGGCATCCAGACCGGCTTGCTCGGGAGTGCTGATGGGTAAAGGCTGCGCCAGAGTAGTAACCGAAATTCCCCATGAAACTATCACCAACAGTAAAACTTTTATCATCATAACTCCAATTGATTTTCATTAACAATCAAAACCGCATTCGGGCTGGTTTGGCCGGATCGGCTAACTGCATTTACCACTATAATTTCGGGCTCTTCGCCGGAGAGGGTATAATGTTGTTTCCAGCCGGGTATCGTGTGGATTTCCCAGTTATCGCCGGTTTTCTTGCGGATTACCCACTTCCGGTTGTGTTCATCCCGAGCCTGCATCGTAACCACCCGTTTCCCCAGGAATGTCTCCAGCGAAGCGGAGGGGCGCCGGGGTTGTTGATTCTGCAGCCAGGGGGTTGTAGGGACCAGCGCCGGTTCGCGGTATACTTGTTCAGCCAACAGCTCTGAAAGTTGATCATCCTGCTGCACCAGGGCCTGCATACTGAAATGAATATTACCGTCACTCGGATAGCGGTTGCGGGTAGCCCTGATCTGCCGGACAATTTCCGGAGCCTCCCACAGGTTTTCCGGCGTCAGCCCCACCCGGCTGACAAAGTTGCCCGGCCACAAATGCCGACCGTGCCGATTTTCACGATTCCACCACTCCAGCAACGCCGTATAGCTTTGCTCGTACTGATCAAGCGGCCAGTATAATTGCGGAGTGAAGTAGTCAAGCCAACCCTCATTCAACCATTTGCGGGAATCGGCATAAATGGATGCGTAAGCGTCCATACCGTTAACCTGCTCCGGGTTACCCGGCCGCCAGATTCCGAACGGGCTGATGCCCAGCCTCGCTATATTGTCAGCTTCCCGGATGGCGTTATAGAGCTCTTTTACAAACCGGTTGACATTTTCCCTGCGCCAATTCTCACGATCCGGAACCGAGTCACTTTCTGCTTTATACTTTGCCCAGCTGAGGCTGTCCGGGAATTCAATTTCCCGGCCGTTTTCATCGGTTACAGGATATGGATAGAAGTAATCATCAAGATGAATCCCGTCTACATCGTAGCGCTGCAGGATACCCAGGGCAATACCAATATTGTACTGCCTTACTTCTTCAAATCCGGGGTCCATCCATAAATAACCACCGTACTCTACCACAAAATCCGGGTGTCGCCGGCTGACATGATTATCAGAAATAAGTGAATCCGCAGACGGATGATGCGCCCGAAACGGGTTGATCCAGGCATGAAGCTCGAGTCCACGGCGATGCGCTTCTTCAATGGCAAATTCAAGCGGATCATAAACCGGTCGGGGCGGCCGCCCCATTTTGCCGGTCAGATAAGGCGACCATGGCTCTGAATCGGATTTATACAAAGCATCGGCCGCCGGTCTTATCTGTAAAATGATCGCGTTGAGGTTGAGCATATC
>SLQI01000371.1 GCA_007131535.1 Balneolales bacterium
GAGCTTTACGAGGAGTTGTACAAGGAACTTTACCATAAAGTGCGGATCAATTACTATCCGCCGCGCGGGGATGAAAAAGAAGGCTGGGATAACATCGATATCTTCGGATGGATGGGTTATCCGATGCAGATTAAAATCGATTTTCTCTGCCGGGACTCCATTCTCGCCGCACCCATCGTACTGGATCTGGCATTGTTTCTCGATCTGGCTCAACGGGCAGGTCGCACGGGCATACAGGAATGGCTCTCGTTTTACTTCAAAAGTCCGCAGGTTGCCGAAGGGCATGTGCCGGAACATGACATTTTCATTCAGCACTTCCGGCTGAAAAACACCCTGCGGGTGATGATGGGAGAAAAACCGGTCACTCACCTTTCTGAAAATTTTGATAACGACGAAGTCTGAGGATCTGCATGGAGCAACGAACAGGGTTGATACTTGCCGCCGGTTACGGATCCCGACTGGCCGGCAGTGTATCTGAAACCGACTTTAAACCGCTAACGCCGGTAAACGGAACACCGCTTATATTCCGTACTATCCGCAGTCTCGAACTGGCCGGTTGTTCCCGGGTCGGCATCGTGCTGGGTTACGGCGCCGAAAAAATTAAAGACCGGATACTTTCCGAGTACGAAGGAGACCTGCCGCTGGACTTTATCGTCAATGATAAGTATCACCTTCAGAACGGGGTTTCAGTTCTCGCTGCAAAGGACTACGCGGGCAGTACATTTGTCCTTACGATGGCCGACCACATCATCGGCGATGAACTCATGACGCTCGCTTCGGAACATCATCCTCCGTCTAATGGCGCTACGCTACTGGTAGACTATAAGCTCGACTCCATTTTTGATATGGATGATGCCACTAAAGTTCAGACCGACAGCTCCGGTAACATAGAGACCATCGGCAAACAGCTTCAGGAGTATAACTGTGTAGATACCGGCGTATTTATCTGCACTTCCGGTTTGATCGACGCCCTACAGGAGTTTTACGAAGCTCATGGGGATGCCTCTTTGTCTCAGGGAGTTCAGCATCTGGCCAAATCCGGAAGAATGACAACCCTGGATATCGGCGCGGGCTACTGGCAGGATGTGGACACACCGGAAATGCTGGAACAGGCGGAGCAGACATTGGCAGCTTCGGAGTAAGTGAGTTTAAGAATCTGTTACCCTTCGGAAACCAGAGCTTCCAGTTTTTTTAACCTGTTAATATCGACTTTTCCCCCTTTTATCCGGTGCGTTCAGCTCTTCTTTCAAGGCTTTCCATCAGGCGATCGAAACCGTGACGGCGCAGAATGTTGCTAAAGGATCGCTGATAGGACTCGGCGGTCCAGACATTATCGACTGAGATATCCGCAATCACCCATTCGCCGTTTTTATAGGTCATTTTATATTTGACAGGGATTCGTCGGTTATCCAGCACAGACATAGTGTGGACTAATGCCTCTCCATTATTTACTGCGATTTCCTCATAGGTTACTTCCGCCCGGTAAATATCGAGTTGTTCCATGCTCTGCTGCCGGATTACTTCGGCAAACAATTCGGTAAACCTCTCCTGCTCCTCAGGGTTTAACTCATCATACTTTTCGTCCAGCGCCTGGCGGGCCATTGAAGGATAATCCACGATATCGTTGATCAACCCTTTAAGTTTTTCGCGCTGCTCATCTGTATACTCCTGCCCTTTCGGGCCCAGCACATCTTTGATTTCCCGATCCCGTTCCTCAAGCAGAGTTTGAATCTCATTTTTCACTTCCTGATCGGCTGCCAATGAAAAATTTGCGGAAGCTGGTCCGACTAAAAATAAACCCGATAATAAAAAAGCAATGAAGTAGCGCATAAAAAACTGTATTTATAACTCCGTTAATGGTATTCCGGCTTTGCGGTATAATTCCGCCAGTTTAAGATTATAACGATGGACGCTCTGACGATATTCGACTTCGAGTTCCAGATTTTCTCTAACGGCATCCACGAGATTTTCAATATCTCCGAATCCCAGATCGTATTCGATTTGTTCATCCCGAAGCCACTCGTTACTAATTCTGAGTGCTTCCCGAATATTTTCAACCCGTGACTCCGCCACCATAACATCCCGGTACGTTTCACTCAACTCCAGATGAATGCCGTCTTTTGCCGCTTCTTTTTGATAGTCCACTTGCCGGCGTTGCGCTTCTCTTCGCTCAATATCAAGATTAACGGTACGAAAGTTCAGGTTTTGCCTGAACCCAACACCCACCGATGCGGATAAATAGTTCGTGGTGTTACGTATAAACGGGTTGGTCTGCCGCGGTCGATTGGGTGTAAAAGCGGCCCTTCCCTGGATGCCGAAAAATAAGGCAGGGTATCGCTGAGACCGACTTGCTTCCACACCGGCCTGTGCGGCTTCCCGGGCCATATCCAACCCTCTCAGCTCCGGACGATCCGCCGAAGCCCGGTGCCGGTAGTGGTCAAGATCTTCCAGCACAATCTCAAACGGGTCCAGGAATTCTTCTTCGGGTAGATAAGTGCGGTCTTGTTCACCGAGGGCAATTTCCCATGCATTTTCGACAAAACTGAGACTCTGCAGCACCTCCTGCTCTTGCGTGAAGAAGCGCTGCCGATAGATGCGGAATTGGTAGATGTCAGCTTCATCAAAATCAATATCTCCATCATCCCGCATCTGTTCCAGCTGATCTTCGGCTTGCTCGAGGGTGTTCCGGGCTTCATCCAATAATCGTTTCATTTCGAGAGCCAGCAGCCTCGACTGATAAAGCTCAAACAATCGCAGCCTGTATTCCTGCTCACCGGCATCGTATTCGTGTTGAACGGCCTGAGCGCCGGCACGCGCAGCTTCAATAGCACTGCTCAATCCACCCCAGGTAAATATGGGCTGCAGCGCGTTAATTTCTCCCTGCGTAAAAATTCCCCAGTTTTCCCAGTCATTTTGAAGATCCGGATCAAGATACAGCTGCCCTCCCGGAAACTGATCAGGGTCAGAGCTTTGCACTCCGGGCACCAGACCATGTGCGGTGGTCAGCTCAATATTCGGCAAATACCTTTGGTTCCTTGCCTGCCGGTACCGGTTGTCTGCCATTTCCACATTCTGTTGACGGGCATCAAGTTCCGCAGATACCTCCACTCCTTTATCCAGAAAGTCTGGCAGGGAAATACGCACGGTATCGCCCGGAGTGGAATTGGCGGTTATTAGCCAAACGATCATCAAAGTTACAGCTGCTATTATTTTTCGCATAGAAAAGCCTGTCAGTTTATATCAACAAAAAAAGCCCCTGCGGGCCCGGACGGTAACATTTCAAGAGAAACGGTGTGGTTCACAACGAATGGATCATCAGAAAAAATGCAATTTCAGGTACACCGAAAAATCCTGACGTTAATCGATTACAACGATAGAATACCCAAAAATTTTCTTATTCAGCATTCGGATTTTTCAGGACAGCTCACCAATAATAGAGACTACAGCATTACATATCAAACGGGTTCGGCGGGTATTCCTGCAATATCATACAAGTTCACAAGAACTGCTGATATCACTTTTCCAGCAGAAAACTCCCCGGAGTGTTTCGGTTTAATATTTGCTGATGTGATTGATTCGAAACAACTTTTCCCATTCACAGCCAACATGTCAGTGTTACTTAGTATAAAACGCGGATTTAAACTTCTTGGCCGCGGACAGGTTAAATCCTTCATCACAGAGATAATCCGCCGATTCTGGACCCGGGAGTATACGCTGGTTTTACGCCGGGACCTGCGTGTACCCTATCAGGCACCGGCGGCCAAAATTGATGTTCACATACGTAAATTAAGGCAAGAAGATATTGATGCTTTTTTTAATAACGGGAATTCCCGGCAAGTTCCGGCCGGGTACTTAAACTACCTGGAACGCTTGTTGAATAGTGGAATTCGCTACAGTTTTGTAGCCACCGACCAGGAGGATAACCCTGCCTTTCTGCAGTGGTTAATTCCTGCTGAAAACAATCCCTTACTCCGCAAAGAATTCGGTCAGTATTTTCCGGAATTGGAGCCTCATGAAGTTTTACTCGACGGGGGGCTGATGCATCAGGATTATCGCGGCAACGGAATCATGGCCGATGCTTTAAGCCGAATAACAGAGATGGGGCGTGATTACGGAGCCACCCATGCCATTACCCTGGTAGAGACCTACAATACCGCCTCACTGAAAGGCTGCCACCGGGCTGGTTTTCGCCCTTATAAACTGAGAGAAGTAAAATGGAGGTTTTTCCGGGAATCAATTTCGTTTCAACCCGTCCCTCGGTGGGCATCTGAAGATTATTACCGTGCTGTATCCTAACCGGGTGCAAAAAGTTTCATAGCACTTTCAGCCATTCTTACTTTTGTACTTTTCGGGTTATCAAAGCTCAACGGTGCATTCTTGTGAAAGACTGAAACGATTTCTTACAGATACTGCCACTTTTCTTACAGGCACTTATTAATCATCCCCGAATATCGTATTCAACTGGCGGGAAACCAGTACAAACGTAGTTCGTTTAGTCAACTCTTTTAACCGGCGTGCACCTACATAAGTACAAGCCGAGCGGATTCCGCCAAGGATTTCCTGCAGAGTATCTTTTACATCACCGCGATACGGAATTTTGACTGTTTTGCCTTCGCTGGCACGATATTCGGCCACATCACCTTTGTGTTTTTTCATTGCCGTATCGGAAGCCATACCGTAGAAAAAGAGCTTTTTCTCTCCGTCCTCTTCAATGAGCTCCGCCTCACTTTGGTCATGACCGGCAAACATGCCACCCATCATGACAAAATCGGCTCCGGCGCCATAGGCTTTGGCGATATCACCCGGGCAGGTTATTCCGCCATCGGAGCAAACCAGCCCCTCCAGACCGTGCGCGGCATCAGCGCATTCGATGATGGCCGATAATTGCGGATATCCCACACCGGCCACTTTCCGGGTCGTACACACACTACCCTGCCCCACACCGATTTTTACCACATCAGCCCCGCTCAGGATCAGCTCTTCCGTCATCTCACCGGTCACCACATTGCCGGCCATAATGGTTTTATCCGGAAACTGGTCTCTGATTTTCCTGAGATAATCTACGAAGTACTGAATGTATCCATTAGCCACATCCAGGCAGATTTTTTTTGGCGCGAGATCGCCGAGCTGCTTATTGACATATTTGAATTTCTCGTAGTCTTCCTCATTCAATCCGACCGTATACCAGGTGTTGGCATCACCGCCGTTTCTATAGAATTCTATTAGTTTATCTGCCGGATAATGCTTTACCAACGCTACGGTGAGCCCGTTGCCGTCGGCTTCAAAAGCACGGGCCATCATAAATGTACCCACTCCATCCATATTGGCGGCTATAACCGGCACGCCGTTAAAACGGTGACCGCTCCAGCGGAAGGTAAACTCTCTTGTTATGTTGACATCGCTTCGGCTGGAAAGTGTTGAACGTTTCGGCCGGATCAAAACATCCGGAAAATCGAGTTTATAGTCTTGTTCTATTCTCATATTGAGCGTGAGTTTATTTTGATTGAGTTCATCCGGCTGATTTCTGAACAAAAAATCCGAAAGTACCGTGCGGCAATGCAACCATACACTCAATCAAAGTTTGATTTATGACAGAAAATCACACAGATTCCCACCATCGATGAAAATCCCCACCAGTCTGATTCTAAAGGTTTTTATGAAAATAGCCCTGATACAAAATGCCTGCACAAAAGATCGGGAGGCCAATCTGCATCGTGGTATTGCCTCGGCCAAAGAAGCTATACTAAACGGAGCTGAAGTCATCTGTTTCGCCGAACTGGCCTTTGACCGGTTTTATCCGCAGCACCCTGATCCCTCGGATCTTCATTCCCTTGCCGAACCGATACCCGGACCCACTACGCAGTTATTTTCCGAGTTGGCCGCTCAGCATCAGGTGGTTTTCGTATTAAACCTCTTCGAAAAAGATGGAGAGTTAACCTACGACAGTTCTCCGGTAATCAATACCGACGGCAGCCTGCTCGGAACCACACGAATGATCCACATTGCCGAGTTCGAATGTTTCCATGAGCAACAGTATTACGCTCCGGGCAACACCGGAGCGCCGGTCTATGATACCCCGTTCGGCCGGATCGGAGTAGCTATTTGCTATGACCGCCATTACCCGGAATACATGAGAGCCCTCGCCCTGAATGGAGCTGATGTGGTGTTTGTGCCTCAAGCCGGCGCGCTCGGAGAATGGGAGGACGGAGTCTACGAAGCCGAACTGCAGGCAGCCGCTTTTCAGAACGGCTATTACACCGCACTGTGCAACCGCGTAGGTAAAGAAGATCGACTTACTTTTTCCGGTGAATCCTTTGTATGCAATCCAACTGGAAAGATATTAGCCAGAGCTGCAAGTGAGAAAAATGATATCCTCTACTGTAATCTCGATCTTAGTCAGAACCCCTCATCGCCGGCAAAAAAGTGGTTTCTCAGAGATCGCCGGCCGGAGTTGTATGGAAGATGGTTGAGCACCTGAGGAAATTCAAACATCTTAGCACAGCTCCCCGACCGAGATATTAAAACCGGTGGGGTGCGCCGTGCCGACTACCACTACCGGCAGCCCCTCGCAAAGTTCCATTGTCCCTTCGCATGTACAGTGCCCCACAACTTGTACCTTTGATAGGCTATCCTGCACCACTTTCCGGAATTTGGCTTATCTGCAAAATCAACTCGTAAAATCCGCGACCATCCGCGCTAATCCGCGTCAAAAAAACCGTTCCAAATCCGTGAAAAACCTCGGCTCAATACATGCTTGCCAATCTTAAAATCTATATACGGAGTGCCCCCTTATCGGCTAAACCACCGCGTAATTTTTATCATAAGCGTATGATCCGTTGGCGCTCCGGCCAGATATTCCAAGTCGCGTATCGGGTCCAATACTATACCGTTTGAAGGGTCATGGTCAAACTGATTGAGCTGCCAGACCAGATACAGGTGCGATCCGGGGCGAAACTCCCAATTGAGTACGGCATTGGCGCGTAGGGAGCGGCGAATAAAATCGGGATCATCAA
>SLQI01000449.1 GCA_007131535.1 Balneolales bacterium
ATCTATCAGATAGGCATATTCGGCTGATTCCGGGAGTTCGACTTCAGTCCGGACGGGTCGCTCCAGCAGTTCGTAATCAAGGGAAGTGCCGTGGCGGGAGCTAAATCCCTCCAGGTTAAAAAGCAGGGGAATGGACCAGGAAGTCATATCATAGAAACGCGGGTTCTCGCCGCGGTCGACACGTTCACGGGCCTCCTCAAGAAACTGTTCCGGCACAGGGGTATGCGGTTCCAGCATCGTTCGGATAAACCGGTTGCGTGGCTGAGCCGCTTCTATGACGTACGTGCCTTCCGGAAAGGTATGGCGTCCGAGATCTTCTCCCGTGCGGTCACTCACGTTCCGGAGCCGGGTTTCCTCACTCAACTGATGGACTTCCACACCGCTGCGCATTAACAAGTTAATGGCTTCAGCCAGCAGGTTGGGGTCGCCTTCCGGCTTGATCAGGTACCGGCGATTTCCGTCTTCACCATCCTGAATGGCATCCTCATGGGCTTCATAGTATTCGGTAATAAGCTCATCTCGACGGTCAGCCGTAAGCTGCACAAGAGCTTCGGTTGCCGTATACTGCTGGTTAATCGCATCTTTGAAGGTCCGCACCGTCTCGTCAGCCCGCTCGATAGCCAGCCCGCGGCTGGAGCCTTGCTCGAAAAGCATACCGACAGCCCCCTGATAACTCAGATAGGAAGTGGTGTACCCTGGATAAAAGAAATTAAAGCGTTCGCGGGTCATATATTCGTATCCTTCGCGGTCGAACGCATCAGCATAGGCCGCGCCGAACTCTTCGAACCAGCGCGATGTGAAATCAGGGAAGAAGGGGGCTACCGGGTCGGTGGGCGGTTCAAAATAGAATTCAACGTCGGCTCCCATTTCGTGCGCGTCCACACCCACCTGCGGTGCCCACAGCTGGAAAACGGGCGCGCGAGCCGCGGTTTCACGGTGGGTTTGGGCAAACCAATCCCGGTTGATATCAAAAAAGTAATGGCTGGTGCGGAATTGGAGTCCTTCCCAGGAGGTGACATCGTTGACCCAGTCGTCCCGGGATGGGTTCGGCACCCGACCTGTCCGCTGATGATTGTATTGAGCAAAGGCGTCACGCCCGTCGGCATTGATAATCGGATCAAACAGAATGACGGTATTAGCGAGCATTTCATCAACCTGAGCGTCTCCTTCCGAAGTTACTACATGTTCCAGAAACTTGAGGATGGCTTCGGCACCGGAAAGTTCAAAACCGTGGATAGATCCCCCCAGGTAAACAACAGCCGGTTGATCTTCACGGATTTGTTCCATTTCACTTTGGCTGGTTTCACGCGGGTCCCGGAGCTTTCGGGCATTTTCCTGGATTTCATCAAGTCGCTGCATGTTTTCGGGATCGGAGACAATGAGCATCGTCTGTGGTTTTTGATCCCAGGTGCGGATTTCGAGATCCAGAAGTTCAGCGCGGTCCGACGTTTCAGCTACATGATTTAAATAATTGATCATCTGGTAGCTTTCGGTAATACGTTCACCGAAATCGTGACCAGTTACTTCGGAGAAGGATGAAGGCCGGGCAGATACAGCCGTAGATAGTAGAAGCAGAAAGCAGAATGAAAGTATCGATCGTGCCATGATTGCCGTCTTTTTGTTGATTTGTAATCAGATTCACAAATCAATTTATATAATCCGGGGGTGCTTTGAAAGTGTGTTAAGAGGGAGGGTGATGAAGAGAATCAGGCAAAGATAATCAGTGAGGCCGCTGCGAGTACAATCAACCCGAAAGCTAAAGCGAGTCGCTTGCGCAACTCGGTGTGCCCGAAAGCCGAGGCAATACCGAATTTGATGAAGGTATTGGTGATGAGGGCGGTCAGAATCAATCGCCAGCCAAGGTCGGCTTCGATATTTCCTTCCTGCACCATCTGGGAAGTGGAAAGCGTGATGGCGTCCATATCCGAAAAACCGGACAGAGCGGCAACGAAATACAGGTATTGATCTCCCAGATATTCGGTAGTTAACGCTACCAGAAACAGTACCAGGGTATATACCCCACCAAAGGTAAGGGCGGATGAGAGCTCACTCGGGTTGCGTTGTTCGGGCAGCCGGGCGGAGCGATCAACAATCATTCGGTAGGTATACAGGCTAATTGCGATAGAAAACAGCAGCATCAGCATGACCGGCCAGGCAATCTGCCAGAAATAATCCGGGGCCATGATTCCTATTTCTACCATTAGCCGGGGATAGACCATGGTGGAGGCGATGATAATCACAACGGCTGAATTGCGTGCCGGCCCCTCTCCAACGGAAGCCCGCCGGGAGTAACTCACTGTGGTGGCAGTGCTGGAAATCAATCCGCCCAAAACTCCGCCGAGTGCAATACCAGCACGTTGCCCCAGAAATTTATAGATCAAATACCCGCCGAGACTAATTCCTACGATTAGTACAACCAGCAGCCAGGTGCGTTGGGGGTTGAAGGCATCCAGCGGTCCGAATGTTTGATTGGGCAGGATGGGAAGGATGATGAAACTGATCAGGATAAACTGCATGATCGCGCGGATATCAGTATCCTCAAGCCGGGCAATCATCCCTTTGAGTTGCGGTTTGAGGTACAGTAAAATCGCCGTACTTCCGGCAACGGCGGCAGCTACGGCAGGCTGACCAACCGGAATATAGGCGCCCACGGCAAACATCAGCAGCAACGATACTTCGGTAGTCATGCCGATGTTGGAAATTCCTCCATACATCTTGTGCATATTTCCCACAATGATGATTACCATTACGCCTAAGGCTCCTATTGCCACAATCCATGGCTCATAAGCCTGAGCCAGGTAGGCGGTCAGGGTACCGAACATCGTTACCAGGGCAAACGTGCGGAATCCTGCAATACGAACTTCTTTGAGCTCACGCTGCATGCCGACCAGCAGCCCCAGCAACAAGGCCAGGCCCAAGTCCTGTATTATGGCAATATCAATTTGCAATGCGGGAAAGTTTTATTGGTTTAAGAGTGATATAACTCTAACGGGAAACTACAGATAGATCGTCATTACCCAAATTAAAAAAGTTAAAAAGAGCCGGGTGGGGGATTATGTATTTGCGAGATATCCTTCATAGATCAACTTGATCGCAACCAGGATGAGCAGGATTGCAAAAATGCGTTCAAGTGTTTTCTGAGGGATGAGGTGACCTATTTTTACCCCGAGGTATCCCCCGGCAAAGCTTCCGAGGATAAGCGGCAGTGCGGTGCCAAAGTCCACAAACCCGACTGTAAGGTTCGTTATGCCCTGATTAACCGGTTGGGCCCAGGCCATTTGAACCCAGGCCGAAAGTGAGATAACCACAATTGCCCCCGAAGAAATACTAACGGCCTGAATAAATGGTATCCCAAGTACCAGGGTCATCAAAGGAACAAGTACAACACCGCCGCCTACCCCGGCCAGACTGGCCACAATCCCTCCGGCAATACCGATAAACAAGGCGGAAATAATGGGCAACTCTCTGGCAGCGCCATGCCGGGTTGATTTGCCGGATTTGGTATCTTTTATGAATAGATTCCAGGAGGTATATAGCAACAGGATGCTGAATATTACCGTGAACTGCGCTTCCCCGTACCATCCTGAAAGGGTGATGCCGGTGCCGGCAATGGTACCGATAATTCCGGCAAAACCGAGCTTAATGGAATCCGGCAAAAACAAATTGGTATTGCGATATTGCTTCAATACGCTGCCGGATGAAGCTACAAATGTGCAAAACAAAGATGAGCCGATCGCCCACTGCGTAGCCTGACCAAGTCCGCTTTGACTGAAGATATAAAACAATATAGGTGTGAAAATCAGCCCGCCGCCGATGCCGAGCAATCCCGCCAGCATACCGGTGAGTACACCAATCAGCAATAATAGAATGAATGTCATGATACCACGTTAATTCCGCTGCAAAAGTAGCAGTATTTATGAGTATTCCCAAAAGGTAAAATCAACGGGTTGTTCGGCATGGTCGGGCTGACCGGGTTTTAGTGGGGGGATTAAAGTTAGTAATACGGGTTAATTTAATTTCGGATTTGCCGACAACCGGGCTGTGCCCGGAAGCCGGCAAATCCTGATCTGAGTGGGCTCAACCCGGAATCAATGGTATACACCCATCAAATAATCTCTTATTTTCAGCATTTTAAATTTAACAGATAGTATTTCTTCCGATAGATTTTAATGAAACTTATCCCCGAAAATATTCCGGATAAACTTGGTCTTGATGTCATCTTAAAAACTGCATCACGTAAAGCGGTTACACCGATGGGAGCCGAGGCCGTCTTGACCCTGAAACCGGCAAGTATTAAAGCTCATGTGGCCGATCGACTTCAGGGGACCCGGGAGATCCTTTCCATTTTAACGGCCGGTAAAAGCTTTCCCATCGATCAGATAGAAGACACTTCCGGCTGGCTCGATCTGGCCAAAGCCGAAGGCAGTATTCTCAGTCCGGAGCAATTGATGATGATCCGGGATCTGGCCTCGTGCGCAAGGAAAATCAAGCAGTTTCTGCGGGGAGATCAGGAGGAATTTCAGGTACTTTCCCGGTTCGGACAACAGATCCAGCCATTGAAAGAATTTGAAGGTCAGGTTGCCGATATCATTTCCGACCGGGGAGAGGTGAAGGATAATGCCAGCCCGGAGTTGCAGCGTATTCGCAAGGAGCTGCATTCCCGTCGGTCGGATGTACGGCAGGAGCTGGGCCGATTGATGCGCACCTATGCCAAAGATGCCATGACCGCCGACGGTGAGATTACCATGCGATCCGGGCGGATGGTGGTACCGCTGAAATCCGAATACAAACGAAAGGTTAGCGGTTTTGTCCACGACGTTTCGGCCACCGGACAGACGGTTTATCTTGAACCGGCAGAGGTACTTGCGCTCAATAATGAAATCCGCGAACTGGAAGCCCGCGAGCAGCGCGAGATCGAACGGCTGATGCAGATGCTAACCGATCAGGTACGGGCCAACCGGGAGGCACTGCTAACGCATCATAACGTTATTTCGGATCTGGATGCCATCTATGCCGTCGCCAAACTCAGCAATGATTTCGGAGGAGTAGTGCCGGATCTTTCCGAAGATCGAACACTGCAGCTCAATGAAGTTTATAACCCGGTGCTTTGGCTGCGATTTCAGCAAAAATCGGATATCGTACCCCTGACACTGGAAATGTCTGCCGGAGAGGACGGTATTATGATCACCGGTCCCAACGCGGGGGGAAAGTCCGTCACCCTGAAAACCATCGGCTTGAGCCAGATGATGATGCAGTGCGGATTCGGCCTCCCCTGTCTGGAAGGCACCCGGCTACCCGTAACCGACTCGCTGTTCGTTGATATGGGGGATGAACAGAATATCGACCAGGATCTCTCGACATTTTCTTCCCGGCTGGAGTGGATGAAACTGGCGTTGAAGGAGGCCGGGGAAGGATCGATGGTTTTGGTGGATGAAGCGGGAACCGGCACCGATCCGGCTGAAGGCACGGCGCTGTTTCAGGCGTTTTTTGAGATCCTGCAGGAAAAGCAGGCCCGCATTATTGCGACAACGCATCACGGAGATCTGAAAGAATTTGCCCATCGCCGGGATGGCTGGGAAAATGCCTCGATGTTGTTTGATCAGGAACATCTCAGCCCGACCTATCACTTCCAGAAAGGCGTGCCGGGAAGCAGCTATGCATTTGAAATCGCGTCGCGACTTGGTTTGTCAGGCGAGTTGATTAACAAAGCGCGCGGGCTGGTCGGCACCTCGAAAAACCGGATGGAGGATCTGATCGTAGAGCTGGAACGGCAGCGACAGGAAGTGCTGGATCAGAAAGCGGAGCTTTCCCGCAATCGCAAAGAGCTGGACAATCTGCAGAGCCGGTATGAGCGCAAGTATTCCAAAATTAAAGATCAAACCGATGCCATCCGTCAGCAGGCTTTGGATGAGGCAACTGCCATTCTGAAAGAGGCGAATAAAAAAGTTGAGCAGGCCGTCAGAGAAGTCTCCGAGCGAAACGCAGAAAAAGAGGCGGTTAAGGAAGTTCGCAAGGATCTGGATGATTACCGCAAAGAAATTTCCGGGCGGCAGCAGAAAGCAAAAAAGAAGAAAAAGCCCCAAAGCGCATCCCCGCCTAAAATCGGGGACAGCGTTCAGATGATCGACAGCAACTCCCGGGGTACATTGAAAGAAATAAGCGGCAAAAATGCGGTGATTGAAGTAAACGGCATGCGGCTGAGAACGAAACTGGATCAGCTGATGAAAGTGGATGAACCGGAGCCGAAAAAAGAGCAAAAGCAGGTCCGCGGCTGGAAAAGCGACAGCGAGGTGCGCCGGCGGGCCTCAAACCGGATTGACCTGCGGGGTCAACGTGCCGATGAAGCCAGGCAAGCCATCACGCAATTTCTGGATGAAGCATCATCAGCCGGATTACATGAGCTTGAAATTGTCCACGGCAAAGGCAACGGAGTGCTGAAAAACATTGTCCACGACCACCTCAGCCAGCGCAAAGAAGTAAAGTCGTTTGATCTGGCTCCGGAAGACCAGGGCGGGCACGGGTGTACACTGGTGGAGTTGGGTTGAATAACCTCAAAACACCTGCCAGGTCCCGAGACTGGCAGGTACATATCGACTGATCAGCTTGTTCAGTAGTTTGGGAGTTTCGATTTATTAATCGAGGAATTTGCCAATTCAAACATAAAAGGTCCTAAGACCAGCCAAGTACACAATGGCACACCATCATGAATCACACAGTCTCCTATTCTTTTTCAAGTGCACGAATTACATCATCGATTTCATCTGCTGTGTGATCACACTTTTAAAGTACAAAGTGAAAATTTCAAATTTTAGATCAGCAAATTTTGATTATGCTCCAACCAATGAATCTTCACTATGTCAAGCTTTATCCAGGGCAAGGTTTCGGAGTAGAACATAGATCATGGGAATTTTTTGAGAGTTGCCTATTGGGTAGTGGATTTTGAAGGTGCTGCTACTCCATAACCCCGAAATTCATAAGCTTTGTTTACGATTTTCAGGGTTTAATA
>SLQI01000301.1 GCA_007131535.1 Balneolales bacterium
CAGATAAATACTACAAACAGGAGAAAACCCTCTACAACTACCTTGCGCGACAATATTTTACAGATTATTTATTAATTGAATAACGGATTAATTTTGCTTTAGCTCCGCCCGCCACATCCGGGAGCTAACGCTTAAAAACGAATCATCATACGGGACTATGCCCCGAAAGTCAAAAGCCGTATCTTCCAGCCGTTAATTTTAAACTCAAATCATGCGTAAATCGTGATCCAGAGAATTCAAACCGTATTTCTTGCTGTTGCCGTCATTATCAACATCGCATTTTTCTTTCTTC
Organism: Balneolales bacterium; assembly: GCA_007131535.1. Classification (GTDB taxonomy): domain Bacteria; phylum Bacteroidota; class Rhodothermia; order Balneolales; family Natronogracilivirgulaceae; genus SLJN01. The sequence goes on from SLQI01000301.1 coordinate 293, forward strand.
CTTTGTATGAAGAAGCACTGCGCGATCCAAGCGGTTGGGTTACCAATATCCTGACGGCAGCATTAGTAGTTGCCGCCGCTCTTTGCCTGTACTCTATTTTCTTATTCCGCGACCGCCCCAAACAGATACGTTTTGTCAAACTCGGTCTGGTTATGCAGGTCGTCGCTCTCGGGGCTTGTGTGGGTCTGTTTTTCAGCCTCGGAAGGCTGACCACCGCTCTTTGGCAGGAAGCCCTTGGCGTCGGGTTGCTTGGCGTTGCTGTAATCCTGTGCTACCTCGCCCTTCATTTTATCCATCGGGATGAGCAGCTCGTTCAGTCCATGGACCGCATCAGGTAATTTTTATGAATAATGCGGAGGGGCGTTCATGGATTGTAACCGGAGCCCTGCTCTTCGGTATGCTTAACTTCGGCTTTGCTCCGATTCTGGTTCGGGTTGCCGGAGATACAGACCCCTTTGCCCTCGCTGCAGTTCGAACGGTATCTGCGGCGGCAGTTTTGTTGGTGATTTGGTTTTTCAGCTCCAAAGCCGAACGCCATGCTTACACCCGTAAAGAAAATCTGCTGGCCTTTGGTGCCGGCGCTGCGCTCGGCCTGCACTTTATCTGCTGGACTGCCGCCATTATGCTGACTTCGGTAGCCTCCGCCTCGGTATTGGTCACCATCCACCCGGTGATGCTGATCCTTATCGAAGCCATTTATTTCGAACGCAAGTTTTCAAGATTGGTATGGTTCGGTGTGTTTATGGCCTTTTCCGGGTCTGTGATGCTGGGAATAAGTGATGCCATTATGGAAACTGAGTTCGAACATGCCCTCCGTGGTGATTTCCTTGCTATTCTGGCCGCCGTATTATTTGTCATCTATTTTCTGTTGAGCCAACAACTTCGGCAAACCTCCGACTGGTTGGGATACATTACGCGGGTTTACGGAATTACTGCCCTAACCTGTGTGATTGTCGCCATGGCCGTCGGCACTGATTTTTCTATGTCAACCGTCGCGCTGGCTGCCGGTATCGGACTCGGACTCGGCCCTCAGATTGCCGGACATGGTGCAATGAACTATGCCGTAAAATTTATCTCACCGGCTATCCTTGCCACCCTGATTCTCGTAGAGCCGGTCCTTGGTTCGTTTTTGGCCTGGGGATTGTTTAATGAAGTGCCGCCTGGACTTTCCATTCCGGCAATTGTCATTATCCTTTGCGGCGTACTGATGGCCTGGGTTAAGCGAAGCAATTGAGCGCAAGACACTTATAGTTAGCTTCGCTAAGTCTTTTTAAAATCTGTTTGGCCATACGACCAAAATGGTATCCTTTTTGACGTATACTCACTTAATCCGGGAAACCGAAAAACCCCGGGGTTTTATCAATATGAATTAAATAAAACCTTTGTGCTAATAAGTGTCTGTATGAAAAGTGGTAGTGTCGTAAGAAAACGCCAGGATCAAGGCGCGCGAAGCTCCCAAAAAGCACAGTGTACAACCCGTACATGAGCATTTTTGGGACGAGCGAAACGTAGATATTGGCGTTTTCTTACAGACACTAATTAATTTTACCGATATGTTGCAATGATCTGCTCAAAAAATCGTATATTTCAATCAGATTAATACAGTTACAGCAAAAGCTAAAATATTTTCATCGGAGTAATCACCGGAGACACTACTTAATTCTTTAAGGGCCTAACGGAAAAACAAGGGAATAAACTATGAACAAGAGTGCGCTAACCCGCTGGGCGTTTGGCGTGTTGTTAGTCGGTTACTGGACTACGCTGATCCCCCCGCAATTGCCGCCGGAAAATTCAGGAGATGCTTCCCCTGATACCACCCGGATTGAACATGCCGACTGGCAGCAAATAACCGAACGCGGTACGCTGAAAGTACTCACCCGCTACAGCTCGGTTTCATATTTCCTGCATCACGGTATGGATCGTGGGTTTGAATATGAACTGCTCTACCGGTTTGCCAGGAAACACGATCTGAACCTTGAAACCATTATCCTCAAGCCGGATCAGGATCCCGTAGAGCTTCTTCAAAACGGAGCTGCCGACATATTGGCTGCCAACCTGATTATCTCACCGGACTTGTCCGGGCACATTTCCTTTACCAACCCTTATGATCTGGTTGATCTGGTCGTCGCCGTTCCCGAGCAAACCGCGGCTCATAACCTGAATTATGTTTTCGGCAAACAGATTTCTACGACACATACCCTGGCATCAGCAACCGATTTTACTGATCGCTATGGCAATTACATGAACCTCTCACTCAAAGCGGATAGCGCCGGATGGGATTCGGAGATGCTCTTACATTCTGTCGCTGAAGGTGAAATTGATGGTGCTATTGTTGAGTCTCATGTTTTGAAGGCCGCAGCAAACTATATCCCGGGAATTAAGAAAGGTCCCACCATTGCAACTCAACTTCCGGTAGCCTGGGCCACTCATCGGGAAGCCGGTGAGTTAAATGATAAGCTGAATCAATTCATTGCCCGTCATTTTTATATCAACTATCGGGATGGTTCAATACAGAGATCAACAACCATGAATGTATTGCGCAGCCGCTACTTCCTTGACGGAAATAACGTACGCCGCTACCGGCAGCCCTTTGAAGAAACGTTGATCTACGGATATTTATCCCGCTATGATGACATTGTAAGACCTATGGCCGAAGAAGCGGGCATCGACTGGAAGCTGGTTACTGCTGTAATGGCAGAAGAAAGCAGTTTCAACCCAAGGGCACGCAGCTGGATGGGAGCCGTTGGGCTGATGCAGATTATGCCCCGGTTTTCTCCGCAGACCTATGAGGAGCTATTGAATCCTGAAGTCAACATTTCTGAAGGTATCCGATTCCTGAAGAAAAACCTTCGGCGCCATGCCTATCTGGATGAGGAAAATCAACTTAAAATGGCGTTGGCCGCTTATAATGCCGGCATCGGACACCTCTCGGAAGCCCGCAGATTAACCGGTGAGTTAGGGGGCAATCCGGATAAGTGGGAAGATGTTGCCCAATCTTTTCTGAAATTGATGGATTACGAGTATTACTCGCAGTCCCGATATGGATTTGTGCGGGGTACCGAACCCGTTCAATATGTTGATAAAGTATTGCGGCGATATGAAACCTATCAATCTGTTGTAGCTATAGCCGACGCTCACAATATGGACAGCCGGACTACTCCGTTATCCGAATGATCAGCATCGTTACATCATCCCCGTAATCCCCGCCCGAAAATGCGGTTACATCTTTGGTAACCGCATCCCAAATGGATTGAGCCTGCCGGTCTTTAACCGAATTGATGCATTCAATCAACCGTTGTTCGCCGTATTCCTCTTCGTGTTCATTCATCGCCTCCGTCACACCGTCGGTGTACATCACAATCACATCTCCCGCCTGGTAATTTACCGAGCCAATGGCATAAGGCTTTAAGGTGGGCATAGCGCCAAGCAGCAGCCCGCCTTCCCGCAACTCTTCCACCTCCCCGTTATCCGCCCGGAAACGCAGAGGCGGATTATGTCCGGCATTGGAATAATTGATTTTATTGTTGGCCGGATCCACCGTGCACCAGAAAAATGTGATAAACTTATCGGAGGTAGTATTTTTATATAAAATTTCATTGAGTCTTCCCATAGTCTGGCTCATATCCAGGTGCAGCGGTACCAAAGCGTGGAACATAGACTGCAGGTTTGCCATTAACAGTGAAGCCGGGATACCCTTGCCGGTTACATCGGCAATAGCGCAATGTATTTTGCCTTCATCTTCAAGAATTTCATAATAATCCCCGCCGATTTGTCGGGATGAAAGGTTTTGGCCAAACAAATCCAGCCCTTTTACTACAGGGGGTTGTCCGGGCAGAAGCTTAAGCTGGATTGTTCTGGCGAGCTTGAGATCTTCTTCTATTCTCCGCTTTTCAACCTGTTCTTCCAGAAGATATGTTTTCTGAACGGAAAGAAGGGTCAGGTTACCGACGGATTGAATAAATTCGTAGTCGGTTTCCGAGTATGCATTATCTCCCGCACGTTTTCCAATACCCACCACGGCATGGAACTCATCCTCGTATTTAAGAGGTAGCAATGCCTCAATTTTATTTGCACGGAGCGCGGGAATGCGCTCGATAAGTTCATCGGATACTTTTTCAACTTTATCGCAGGAAGAGAGGATTTGCTGAAGTTCCTCTTCGCTAAACTTTTCCTTCAGACCGCTGCTGGCCGGCAGAGTGATACGCCCTTCCCCGTTTTTCATCACCATAAAAAACGTCCGTATGAAAAACTGACCCATCAAAGCGAATTTGAATATTCGCAGGATCTGCTCCCGGTCTACCGTGGCATTAAATTCTTTGCTGAGCTCAAACAGGGTATTGAGCTCCTGAACTTTCATATCCATTCGGCGGTTGGTTTCCTTCAGCTCGTTGAATAGCTGTGAGTTGCTGATGCCCACCGCCGACAGCACCGTTATGCTTTCCAGAAACTCTTTTTCGTGAGGATTTAATTCAGGGTTGCCGGACCGATTACCCAACCCCAGGAAACCCAGCAGCCGGTTACTGGTACTGATCGGAAAGAGCCAGCGTATATCGCAGTCGGTCAGCTTTGACTCTATCTCCTCTGAATATAAATCGGTAACTTGCTGCCCGCATTTTTCAGGCAAAGTTAACCGGATATTCGTCCCCGAATACAGGCCGGTAAGACCTTTACTTTTAACGACCTCATATTCATGCTCGTTATCTGTCCGTAACAAGACAACCGCCCGGGGAGTAAGCAGCTTCCCCATACAGATAAGCAGCAGGTTATTGAAAATAAAATCGAGGTCGTGGGATTCTACCAGTAGTCGGGTAGTATCAATGATCGTTTTCAGATCAAAGCGGCTTTGGCGTTCGGAGAGCGTACTCATCACCCTATCAGATTTTTCTCATCATGCGAAGTTCATTATATCCCTTCTCATTGCTGTATTCCACTTCATCCATAAACGAACGCATGAGATAAATGCCGAATCCACCGCGTTGGCGTTTTTTTATGCGCTCTTCGAGATCCGGTGTAGTATAGACCGCGGGATCGAAAGATTTTCCCTGATCTACAATCTTGATAATCAGGTTGCTTGAAGTGTAGCTGATAGATAACTCGATTTCCCGGGTTTCATCGTAGTTATAGGCGTGTTTGATAACATTGGTGCATGCCTCATCTACGGCCATCTGGATTTCATGGGTTTGCTGGACCGTAAAGCCGAACTGCCCGGCAAAATCAGCAATAAACTCCCTCACCCTCGAAAGTTCTTCGGTGGATGCGGGAATACGGATACTATGGGAATCAACTTTCGGCAATCCGGCAGATGTTATTTGGCACTGTTAAAATGTGAGATGGCCTCTTTTTCATCTTTGAGGATATCATAGAGTGTCGGGAACCCAAGCAAATCAAACACATTATAAACCTTACTGTTCATATTGGTAAGCTTGATGTCGCCCCCATGCTGACGCACTTCTTCAATATAGGCCATAAATACACCCAGGCCGGCACTTGAGATGTACGTCAGGCTGTTGCAATTGACGATGATGTGATAATACTGTTCGGCAATTAGCTGCTGAAACACCTCTTCTAATCTCGGCGCAGTATGGGCGTCAAGCTCACCGTATAAGTCCACTACGGTAAAACTTCCGGATGTACGCGTATTTAATTTGAATTGTTCCATGTCCGAATTGTTTACGATGAAATGAAGAAAAAGTTAACCCCATTGTTTCATAAAAATATGCTTTTCCGCGAATTTTATGAGTGGTTTTTTACTGCCTGTCGTATCGTATGGATTTTCTGATTCATACTCAGTTTTCGTGGTGCCGGATTGAAGCCGGCAATAACACACGGCACTCCCAAATATATACGGCAAACAGACCGGCAACGTGTGCATTAATTAGTGCCTGTAAGAAAAGTGGTAGTGTCGTAAGGAAACGCCAGAATCAAGGCGCGTAAACTCCCAAAAACACAGCGTAAGCCCGTACATGAGCATTTTGGGGACGAGCGGAGCGAAAATATTGGCGTTTTCTTACAGACATTAATTAATGTTCTTTACTTGTAGGAATAAGCAATAAATATAAGAATAGCAGTGAAAAGCGAAAGTATACAGCAGCAGGTGGGCCCCCAAAAAAAATAAGGCGGCACATGTATCAGATGTGCCGCCCTAAACTATTCATCAAGAGAGACGCTACTTGAGCGCATTGAAATATAGCACAAAAACATTCCTGTCACAAATTTTTTTAAAATTTTTTTTGATTAGTCCTACAAATATGGTGTTCAAAATTGTTAGGTAGTATAAACAGCATTTAGTAAGTTATTGCGAGAACAGCAAAAAGTAGGTTCTGCTTAACTTTTAGAAACATATTAATTTTCCAATTCTCACTATACTTTTTAGTTAAAATAATCAGCAACTTAACCGGCCCCATATATATAGATATGTTACTTTCCAATCTACCCTAACGCCATAGTCTATTGCGTAATACCACCTTTTCCAAGATAATTGGGGATAGTTGGTAAACATGCTCATTAACCTGAAATCAACCTATGAAAACACCTACAACAGTTTCTTTGCATTTACTTACGGCCGGACTGATTCTGGCATTTGCCTCGGTTGTTCCCGGTACCGCCGTTGCAATTCATGAACCCGAACTATCCGGTCTCGATGAATTTATTGA
>SLQI01000365.1 GCA_007131535.1 Balneolales bacterium
TCCGCCTGCTCCCAATTGAGCACATTCCAGAAATTTTCCAGATAGTCACCCCGGCGGTTTTGATAATGCAGATAGTAGGCATGCTCCCAAACATCCACTCCGATAACCGGGTACAATCCCTCGGCAAGCGGTGTATCCTGATTGGGAGTCTGAAGCAGCTCAAGATTGCCCTGTCCGTCGGTAACCAGCCAGCCCCAGCCACTGCCGAATACCCCCCCGGCATTTTCATTGAACTGAGACTGAAACTCCTCCACACTGCCAAACTGTTGATTTATTGCAGCTTCCAGCTCACCATGCGGCTCGCTTTCATCCGGGGTTAACAGTTTCCAGAATAAATCGTGGTTGTAATGTCCGCCTCCGTTATTCCGCACTGCCGTACGGACATCAGCCGGAAGCATATTCAGGTTCGCCAGCATTTCGCCGAGTGTCATTTCCTGAAGGTCGGCATTATTACCTACAACATCATTCAGGTTGTTGATGTATCCCTGGTGATGGCGGCCGTGATGGATTTCCATTGTCCGCTCATCAATATTGGGTTCGAGAGCGTCGGCCGGGTATGGCAGATCTTCCAGTTCAAAAGGATAGGTTAAGCCTCCCGGTCCGAGATTAGCTAATTCCGGGTCGGCACGGCGTTCACCATTTGGTGCGCAGGATGAAAATTTGGTGGCAAGAAATGTTAAACCAAGACCTCCCACAAACGTGCGTAGTGCTTGTCGTCGATTCATATCACATTCTTTTAAGTTGAAGGTTCAGCTCAAAAACAACGGCGAATTTTAAAGCATTTCATTAAATCCTTACATATCTGAATGTAAGCTAATGTGGCATAAGATAAAACCGTGACTACCTCACTACCCTTCTGTTTGAGTTGATATCTGCAAGAAAACTCATAATGGCCTGAGGAAAATTAACACTCAGAGGCTTGTTGTCACTTTTTTGAAGTTTCAGGCACTATTGAATACTCAAGAAACACCTGTTCAATTCAAGCTCAAATTTGACAAGCCACAGCATTAACTCAACAATTATTCGCTTGTTTCTAAGAAATATTCATATTAATTTTTAGTCAAGACTAAATATTTATACACACATTAACCAATCCTGCCTTATTCCCATGCTTCGTTCATTATTCATCTCCTCCACAGTGTTGCTATTAATGATTTTGGATGCCCGGTCTGAGGCTCTAAGCCAGAATGTTATTGAGGGTATAATCCTTAATGAACAAACCGAGGATCCACTTGAGGCCGCAAGTGTGCAGGTTACCGGCAGTGAATTTGGTACGGTCACAGATACTGATGGGAAATTCGTTTTGGCTGACCTGCCTGAAGGTATGCACACGCTAATCATTCGGCATGTCGGGTTTCAAAGTATCGAAAAAGAAATTGAATTCAGTACCACCGATGAGCGGATAACCTTAGAAATAAAATTATCCCCGACAGGTGTAGAATATGAAGATATTATTATCACCGCCTCTCCTACTGGCTCAAATATCTCCTACCAGCCCGCCCGCTCATTTTCTCCGGAAGAACTTCAGCAACAGTCGGCCGTTTCGTTTGGCGAAATGCTTGATGGTGAACCGGGCATCTCGATGCGCTCCTTTGGTCCGGCCCCTTCCCGCCCCATCATCCGCGGGTTTGACGGCGACCGCATTTTAATTCTCGAAAATGGTGAACGAATGGGAGACCTCTCCAACACCGCCCATGATCACAATATATCACTGGATCCACTTGCTGCCGATCGCATTGAGGTCATCCGCGGACCGGCGAGCCTGTTATACGGCTCCAGCGCACTCGGTGGTGTGATTAACCTGATCACCTCAGACATGCCCCGAAACTGGTCTCCGGGCTCAGGAGGCAATATTTCCCTGGACGCCTCCACTATGAATGATGGCGTGGGTGGTTACGGACGGTATCAATATGCACAAAACACGTGGGCCGCGACCGGCAGGTTTTCCTACCGGGGTGCCGGTGATTTACGAACGCCTGAAGGCCGGCTTCCGGGTACATTTATTGATAATATGGAAGCCGCCGGCGGATTTGGGTACCAAAGTGACCGGTTCAACACTGGTGTGGCGCTATCAGCCATCGACCATAATTTCGGGTTGCCTGAAGACCCCGGAGATCCGGATGAAGAAGCAGAGATCCGAATGAATCAGCAAACACTGCAGGGGCATGCGAACCTGGAATCCCGTGGTTTTTTTGAAAATACAGAATTGCGATTCCATGGCTCACGCCTGTTCCAACAAGAAATTGAAACAGAGTACAACTCAGGGGGCATGCCGGATGAAGACATCGAACTTGAATTTCTCCAATTTGCAATAAACTCAACCCTCACCTTGCATCATCGTCCGATCGGCCCGTTAGCCGAAGGAGCGTGGGGACTCAATCTTCAAACCCGGCAGCTTGATGTGGGGGGTGAAGAAATCTTCACTCCCGGAGCGAATGACTGGTCGGCTGCTTTTTTCACCTTCAATGAGCTTCCGCTGACGGATATCATCAGCATGCAATTCGGGCTGAGAGGAGAGTCCCGATCCTTGCACACTCGACTGAATGACGCTTTCCCGGTTGCTAATAGCCGCCATACCACCCATGCCCTTTCGGGATCGATGGGATTAAATATTCGTCCAGTGAATCAGCTGGAGTTAGGGGCTCAGCTTGCCCGGGCCCACCGGTTCCCTATACTTGAGGAGCTGTATGCCGAAGGTGTCCATTTCGGAGCCGGCGTTTATGAATCCGGTGATCCGGGGCTCGATACCGAAGTTGGCCATGGCGGCGATTTGTTTGTACTCTGGAAGAGCAGCAGCATGCATGCCGAGCTTTCCGGTTTCTATTACCATTTTGATAACTTCATAGCATTTGAGCCTACCGGCAATGTATACACCGATAGTCGTAACCGGGAATGGGAAATTTTTGAATACCGCGCCGGACGTTCTGAGGTTTTCGGAGGGGAAGCACAACTTTCTTATGTAGCCAGCGAAGCTTTTCAGCTTGACGGAATACTGGATTATGTGCAAGGAACCAACCTGGACACCCGTCAACCATTACCCACTATGCCGCCACTTCGTCTTCGGCTGCAAACCCGCTTTGACCCCGGTCAATGGTGGCTCGGCGGAGAAATACGCCACATAACTTCACAAGAGCGCGTGGCTGAACATGAGTTCTCTACCGATGGGTATACCCTGCTCAACCTGAATGCCGGCATCCGGTTTGATGCCGCCGGAACTCACCGGATCTCCCTGAGAGTCGATAACCTTACAGACACCTTATACCGCGACCACCTATCCCGCATCGACCGCAGTGAGTTCGGCTCACCGATGCCCGGGCGAAATATAAATCTGGCTTACCGATTTATTTTTTGATCGCTATCTGTGCGGGGTCAAAGTCGCGTCACCATTCAGGCTCTGCGATTTGGAGAATAAGAAAGGCCATCTTCTCCGGATGGCCTTTTTTCATCAACTAAAACCGGTACAATGCTGCCAGTTGACTGCCATCCGGTATGGCTTCCGGATCAACCGCATAAACGGTGCTGCCATTAGACAGTGCTTTAACTACCAGCGTATCCATCAGGTCGACGGTTTTACCGCCGGTTTCGTCTGGCGTAGAGTCGAATGTCACATTTCCGTGCTCATCATACCGGCCCCGGATATGTTCATCCGGATTGAAGAACAAACTTTCAATTCGGCCTTGTATAGCGGCAGGCAAAGCTTCTTCAATGCTCACCGTGGTTCGCCCTATGCCATGCAGCTCATTAAACCGCTCCAGGTCACGATCCATCTCTGCGGTAAAGTAGGGCTCTACTATCTCCCAGGCGCGGCTGTGCAACTCTTCATTTGGGATGCGGTCAGGATTGCCGTTTATACCTACATCCATGACGTGAGGATAGGAATTAACCTGTTTGTAGAGAACCCGCAGCTCTTCAACCCCGGCCAATACCATGGGCAACTGCCCGCCTTTAATGATATCGACAATACCATGATCTACCTCTCTGAGGTATTTCCGGATCTGATCTTTTTGATCAATTTCATCACCGTGTCCGTGGAAAATTGCGGCCCGAACCTGACCGGCCCTGCCTGCACCTGCACCGGCACCTGTATGGAACTGGAACCCCTCGGGCATCTGCTTTTCTTTTAAAATTTGCGACAGGCTTTCCGGTATGCTCTCGTGAATATCCAGCTCATTTACGGTATGCCGGGTACCTTTAAGTAAGCGAATTTCTTTCTGCGAAACAGCAAGTACATAAAAATGTCCGTTGTTGGTAAAGATGGGCAGCAACGGCTTAATATAGAAGCGGTTTTTAACAATTACATTTTCGGTAAACGAAATAGGCAAACGGTACAGGTGAAATCGATCTTCGGTTCTAAAGATAGCAAGCCCGTCGCTCATGTACTGCCAAATAGTACCATGCTCGAGGAGATCCCTTATCGGTCTCAAAAACTTTTTAATACTTTCTTCATCGAGCTGCTGTTGTTTTAATTTTTCTTCGGCTTCCCGGATTAAATTCTTCAGTCTGATGGGATCCTGTTGTAAATCCCCGGTGCGATGGGTAGGCATATAGAGTGATAAACTGGTTTTGCCCCGATCTTCCATCAGTTCATGTAATTCATTTCTGGATATAAGATCCATAGTCAATGCTCCTGATTTGGTTACCGTAAACAAGGTTACTTTCTCTTCCCGATATCATGCAGGAAGAGTATTGAATATCAAATTTATACTTACACCTACCTGACGTATTTAAACCATGTTTTTATTTCATTACAGACTCATAATTTCAAATTCCACTTTTCCTATCATAACCATATCTTACGGCTCCTTCATTCCCGAAAAACCCTGAAAGTAACATCATTATCTGATTGGCAAACATGCGATTATCCGGCACTCAAAGACGGCAGTCCATCCTTGAATCAACGGTAGAGTTAGTGGAGCAATATGGCTTCAGAGGCACTTCAACCAAAGCAATCGCCCGGCAGGCCGGCATCAGCGATGCGTTGATATTTAAACACTTCAGCTCGCTTGAAAAACTTTTTCAGGCTCTTTGCAAAGAATTTATCACCCCGCTAACCGATGTACCGCTTGAAGACGACGACCACCCGGCGGTTTTGCTGCATTCTTATATTCGAATGTTTCTGATAAAAAATCTGCAAAACCCGCGAAGCTTCAGGCTGTACTCCATGGCGCAGTATGAGCGCCCCGACCTACTTGACGGGTTAACTGACCGGGCTGAAGACAGTGAAAGACTTCATGAGTTGACCGATAGGCTTACGCTTTCTTTTGGTGATCAAAACCGTGCAAAGTGGGCGGTTCGCTTTCTTCATCATACCTTAATGGATATGACCCGGCAGTACAATCTCCATGCCGATGAAGGGCAAGAATTTGACATTGATGAAACTTCACGACAGCTTACGCGGTTAATTCTCGGTAATCATTAATTAAACAACTGAAATGCAGTCACCGAAAGAAACTGTTGCCGAAGTTATTTATGCCATACTCCCGGTTACCATTGTCGTATTCATCCTCCAGTTTACCGTAATTTGGCTGCCCGCGGCAGAATTTCTTCAGTTTGTCATCGGTGTCATCATGGTGAGCTCCGGATTGATCCTATTCCTGATAGGCGTACACATTGGTTTACTGCCGGTTGGCGAAATGATCGGCTCATCTCTTCCCGGCACCGGAAAGTTGTGGCTTGTTCTGGGGGCCAGTTTTCTGCTCGGATTTGTGGTTACCGTAGCTGAGCCTGATGTACGGGTCCTGGCCAACTACATTGAAAATGTCTCACAGGAAAGTGACGTAGTCGAAGAAATCCCCCGGAATATTCTTATTTATACCGTGGCACTCGGGCTGGCCATATTCGTAGTATTTGCCATCGCCCGCCTGATTTTCAATATTCCGATTCGATACCTGCTTATCGCTGGTTACGGCATCGTTTTTCTATTATCCTCATTTGCGCCAACCGATTTTATTCCGATTTCTTTTGATGCCGGTGGAGTGACCACCGGGCCTATGGCAGTGCCCTTTATTCTTGCGTATGGTGTCGGTGTCGCAGCTGTATTGAAAGGCAAATCATCTTCGGCCGATGGTTTCGGACTGGTAGCCCTGGCATCCATTGGTCCGGTTATTTCAGTATTAATCCTGGGTATAATTTACGGGTAGACTATGGCAGAGATATTATCAGAACTAACCATATTTGAGGGCTTCGGCGGCGTTCTGCTCGAAGTTGCATTTGCCCTGGTGCCGCTGATGATTTTCTTCGGGATCTGCCAGATCTTTTTTTTAAAGCTGCCCCGGCAGCGCATTATCAATATTCTGAAAGGTGTAGCTCTCACTTTTATCGGTCTTGCCTTGTTTTTACAGGGCGTCCATGTCGGGTTTGAACCGGCCGGCACGCTGATCGGCGAAACCCTCGGTGAACTTGAGTATCGTTGGGTTCTGTTTCCCATCGGTTTTATCCTCGGCTTCGTAGCCACCATTGCCGAACCGGCCATCCGTATTTTAAACCACGAAGTTGAAAAAGTATCGGGTGGATACATCCCCCAGAAAGTACTGCTGTATACCCTTTGCATTGGCGTCGGTTTGTCGATTTCACTTTCGATATTACGCATTCTTTACGGTATACCGCTTTACTGGATCATCCTGCCGGGATACGGGCTGGCTTTGGTCCTGATTTTCTTCTCCACACCGACATTCACCTCCGTTGCATTTGATTCAGGCGGAGTGGCTACCGGTCCCATGACCGTAACCTTCATCATGGCTATCGCGATCGGAGTGGCATCGGTAACCGAGGGTCGGGATCCCCTGGTTGAAGGATTTGGAATGATCGCCATTGTAGCCCTCACCCCTATACTTTCTGTTCTGGTTCTCGGTTTGATATATTCCTGGAAAGAAAAAAAGGAAGCGGATAATGATTGAATATCTAAAGCAGCATCAAAAGCTGATATTTTCCATCGTCAAA
>SLQI01000461.1 GCA_007131535.1 Balneolales bacterium
CCCGACCACGGAAACGTAGCGTAGCGTTGTATACCGGCAAACCCGGACCGGCTGAGGTTAAACACCCGCTCACCGGGTCGCATTTCCCGGTGACCGTTGAACAGCAGCTGCGCCCACTTTAGGTTGTAGGTGTTGTGGACTTCTTCCACGACACCTTCATGGTGGTACATATCTTCATGATGGCGTTCCGGCTCTCCGAGATCAGTCCAGTACCCGGCCACATTCGCTGTATCATTTTGCATGAATTCGGGATGATGACTCCACCACCAATCGCGGGTATCCGGGTTGGTGAAATCGAGCAGTACGCCGAAGCACTCGCCGTCACAGGACCACCATTCTTCCATCCGGTAAGTGTCGCCGTTTTCATCCATAACCAGATAGCCGAGGCTGTCGGCCGGAGGAAAGTTGCGTGAGTACTCTTCCATATAGGGCTGGCTGATCAACACGGTCTGAATGCCTTCCGCTTTGAAATCGCGGATCATCCCGTACGGATCGGGAAAAGCCCGGCGGTCCCAGCTCAGATCACCCATGTTTTCATTCCAGTACAGATCCAGCACCAGAACATCAGTCGGGATATTTTTCATTCGCAGCGAATCCACAATACCGCGGGCTTCCTCCTCGGTTTCGTAGCCGAATTTCGACTGGATATAGCCCAATCCCCATTTGGGCGGAATCGGCTGCCGTCCGGTCAGCCGGGTATAATCCTTTAGCTGAGCGGCAACGTGTTCCCCGGCAATGAAATAGTAGGTCATCTCACCGCCTTCGGTGCGAAAGGAAAAGCGATCCTCCCGTTGATATCCGAAATCGAAATAACTGCGCCAGCGATTGTCGAAAAACAGGGCGTAACCGGAATTGGTTACCGTCATCGGGATGTTAACATTCATGGTCTCCAGCGGCTCCTGATACCCATAGTTCTGGGTGTTATACACTTCCAGTTCTTTTCCGCGCAGATTGAAGCCGACACCCCGCATCCCGGTACCATAAAATGCGGTGTGTTCATCCAGATCAAATGTGGCCTGTTTGCGTTCGCCCTCCGGAATCTCAAAACCGCCATCGGCGGGCTCCGTCAGGATTTGCGAACCTTCGGCATCGTAAAAGGTCAGATAAACCGGATCTTTATTCACCCTAACCGCGAACACCCCGCTGTTGAATTCGAGATACCGGCTGGTTTCATTTTCAGAAATCGAAATCTGCGGGTCCGGCTGTTTGATTACGGAGTAGGAAGAATCCGGCTCAGCCTCCGGACCGGAGAGGTGATCCACCCGAACCATCGTCGGGCTGTACCAACTCAGATTAACAGCGCCGTTTTCGGTTCGAATGGAGTAGCCGTATTCGCTTTCCTGATGAGATTGATAACTTCCATGGCCGTTTTGAGCCGCATCCACGGCCGAACTGATCATGAATAACTTGATAAAACTTAGTGCAATAATAGACTTCATACTAACCCGCTTGAACTTTTCCGGAGAGGAGATTCACTGTTAAATTGATCGGCTAATATACGAATTGGAGATCATTCCGGCGAAGCAAATGCAAAAGTATGATTTTCCGCATATTGTTTTTCATATTTATGAATTATACTAACCGGCGGGTGGTTTTGGTGAACAGTTTTGCAAAACCTCCCGATAGGTTGAACGTTATTCCATGAACCGGGAGGTTACTCCTAACTTATTATCTGCCATATTAAACTGATTATTCGAGTGATATGATCGCTTTTCGCAAAATCCTGTTTTTCTCATTTATACTACCTGCGCTATTCATATTCGGTTGCGAAGAGGAGCAGGAAGAAGTTTCTATACCGAAAACCTCACTTTCTTATCAGGAAACCGAGCCGGAGCATCGATCACCCGCATTTCAATATCCCCTCCCGGAAGAGATGATCAACCCCCGAAAGCTGGTGTTCGCCGATCAGCGAGTTTATGTTAGTGATCGCCCCGGCCAGCCCGGCAGACCTACTTTGTATGTGCTGAATGCCGAGTCCGGCGATCTTGTAGGCTACATGGGGCAGCGCCGCCACGGCCCCGGAGATCTGGTTTCTATAACAATTATGGGGCTGCGACCCGGAGCACAGCCGCGGCTGGCCCTATTCGACCCTACTCAGTTAGTCGTTTCTTTTCTGGATTCGGAAGCCGCTGATGATGATCTGCGCAGTGGAGCCCGAATTGCTGAACTTGAACTGAATGACATCCCGGACGGGTTGGCTTTTCTTAGTGATGGCAGAATCTGGGCTTCGGGACTCTGGTCCGAGCCATTCCGGGTGATTGAGTTAAGTGAGCGGGGAGGCCGTCGCCAACGGCTGATACCTACACCGGGCTATCAGTTCGGCCGCTCTCCGAGAGTTTTTAATGAACTTTGGCACTCCGTAATGGCTGCCGGAGGCGACCCTGAGGTGGTCGCTATCGCCGCCCGCTATGCCGCCCGGATTGATTTATACGAACCGGATGGCGAGCCGGTAATAGCTATTGAAGGCCCCGATCCCGCCGAACCGGTTTACCGACACCCTGATGATGACCGGCGGGAGTTTGAGTTCACCGAAGATGCCATTTACGGCTACCTGGAAGTTGAAGTCCATGAAAACTCTATCGTCGCCTTGTACTCCGGCCGGAATTATCGCCGGGATGACGGGGTATACGGCAACTACATTCATGTTTTTGACCTTGAAGGCAATCCTTCCGCCACTTTTGAACTGGACGTACCGGTGCGCTCCATAAGCATGGATGGCCAAACCGGCAGACTTTACGGTCTGGCCGACGACAAGCAAGTGGTAGCCTTTGACCTGCTTGATTAGTTAGTATCTCTAAGAAAACGCCAATATCTGCGTTCCGCTCGTTCCAAAAATGCTTATGTACGCCATCTACACTGCGCTTTTGGGTCCTTCACGCGCCTTGATCCTGGTGTTTTCTTAGGACACTATGAGTTCTCTTACAAACACTAATTAAAATTGAGGAGCTTTCAGGCACTATTAGCCTGACTGGAAATCACGCCTTTGGTATTCAAAAATTCCTCCCAATCCGGTAGCTGTGTTTTGTTGAGCACCCTCGGGAATTTGTTTTGTCCGCCCATCTTTCCACGTCGTTCCAACCATTCATAAAATGCTGTAACAGGCACAACTTCCAGATCCAGTTCTTTCAGGGGGCCCTTTCGTTTCATAGAATAGTCGTTATTAACCTTTTTTAAAGCCAAATCCAAAACCTCCTGTAATTCTTCGGAATTCACGGAATCGTAGTTATGGAGACCAAGGTACCATTTGTGGGCGAATCGACTGTCTTTGCGTATGCCGACTGTGGTAAACTCCGGTATCGCAATATTAAAATGATCTTCCAGCATTTGTACAGCCTGTACCATATTATTCACGGAAAGGTGTTCACCGCACAAACTCAGAAAATGTTTGGTTCGCCCGGTGATGATGATCTGAGCTTCTTTTAAGTTAGTGAACTGAATAACATCCCCCAGCAAATAACGCCAGCATCCGGCACAAGTGCTTACCAAAAGTGCATAGGGCTGACCTTCTTCCACTTCATCAATCGTCAGTACTTCCGGCCGGTCTATCGGATTACCGTCGTCGTCAAAATTGGAGTCATCGAACGGGATAAATTCATAAAAGATGCCGTTGTTGAGAATTAAAGCCATATCGGCATTGGGCTGTTGTTGAAATGCTATATACCCTTCAGAGGCAATGTAGGTTTCAATGTTGACCAGCGGCCTGGCCAGTAACCGGTTAAATGTGCGCTTGTACGGACCAAAGTTAACCCCGCCATGGATATAAACTGACAGATTCGGCCAGATATCGTGGATTGTTACCAGGTTGTGGCGGTCAATTATTTTTTCAAACATAATCTGTACCCAGGCCGGAATGCCGCAAACCATGCCGATATCCCACTCCGGAGCCTTTTTAGTGATTTCATCCAGCTTGGTGTTCCAGTCTTTTTGCGCAGCTATTTCTTTCCCTGGTTTATAGAAATGCTGAAACCAGGAAGGAATATTCATTGCACTTATGCCGCTTAAATCCCCTTCGAAATATTGCTCCTTTTTTTTCATCTGTGTACTTCCGCCAAGAATCAGCACCCCTTTCTGGAACATCTGCGGCGGCAGGTTATAAGCTGCCAGTGAATAAATTTGCTTGATACCCGCCCGCTGAATAGCATTAACCATATCATGACTAACCGGAATGTATTTATTTGGAGCTCCTGAGGTTCCTGAGGTCAAAGCAAAATACTCAATTTTACCGGGCCAGCTTACATCCCGTTCTCCTTTAAGCGTGCGATACCACCATTCATTATGCATACTGTCGTAATCATATATCGGCACCTGTTTCTGAAACTGCCTGACCGGATTGTTCATTTTCAGCATTTCATTGTAACCGAAATTTTTTCCGAACTC
Organism: Balneolales bacterium; assembly: GCA_007131535.1. Lineage (GTDB taxonomy): Bacteria > Bacteroidota > Rhodothermia > Balneolales > Natronogracilivirgulaceae > SLJN01. Next base: position 4,378 of record SLQI01000461.1, read on the forward strand.
GGTGTTCTGAGCCTTTTTCAATAGCCTGTAAATTACTGCCTTCTGAATATACCAAGGCTCCGGCTGTTGATATTCCAGATATTTCCTTAGGGTAAGAGCTCTTTTGATGATATGTCCGAGAAATGCCATACAGATGGGTTTAATGGTTATATAAAATAATAACGCAAATAAAAACTCACTTTACAAATAACCAATTTGCATATGAACCAATTGTATAACAGAGACGGCTATAGTTCGGGGCATTACCCGGCAATCCCTAATCTCAGTTATCAGGTCTTAACTTCGATCGGCATTTAACCTTTCACTGCCATCATGTAGATCCGAGCGGGTAAATTGCAGCTTAAATCGGCATCCATTATCAATATTGTCATAGGCATAGTCAGCCTCCAGCTGTTCGGAAAGCACTTCGATAATTTTGACCCCCATAGACTTGCCCTTCAGCTCGTTAAAGCTTTCCGGTAAACCGACTCCATCATCTTCCAGAATTAAGGTAACGGTTTGATTTCTGAGTTCCAGAGTAACTGAAATTTTCCCTTCCGTCTTTCCCGGGAATGCGTATTTAATAGAGTTGGTCACAACTTCATTAACAATCAGAGAACACGGAATAGCCTGATTTACATTCAGGGAGACCGGCCGGCAGTTGAACTCCGTCTGGATACACGCCTCTGTTTGCATGGTCTCTACTATATTTGAAACCAACAGCTTAAGATTCTCCGAAAAATCGAGATTAGAAAAACTATTGGACTGATACAGATGGTCGTGAATAGAGGCCATTACTTTTATCCTCATCACGCTATCCATGAGTTTCTTGCTGAGCTTCTGGTTTTCCTCCTTATATGCCTGGAGCTGCATCATACTGGATACAACGGCAAGGTTATTTTTAACGCGGTGATGAATTTCGGCCAGTAGTATTTCTTTTTCTTTGAGGGAATCCCTTATTTCCGCCTCTTGTACCTTGCGCTCTTCATCAGCAAAAGCCTGCGCCACCTGATCCGATATGGCTTCAGTAAACATGATCTCATCCTGCTGCCAAACTCTCGGGCGTCCAATGACATTGTGTCCGACTAAACCCATCACCGAACCCGACATGTGGATACTGTTATCCAGCAGCGAACGAATGTTACGGGATTGAATAAACGACTCAACCAAGCCCTCTGCTCTGGAGTCTTCATAGACATCTTCAATCGCAATTACCCGGTTGTTGCGGAGCTCATTGTAGTAATTCGGGTACTGGCCGATTTCTATGGTATGACCTACCAGTTTTTGAAATTCCCCGTTATCGTAACTGCATACGCATCGCAGTATATCATCTTCAAGCAGCCAGATGTGCACTTCATCTACATTGAGTGTTTCGGCTGAGATCCGGGCAATGGTTTTTAATTTGGTCTCCAGATTCGATTTTGCCAGCCCCTTGTCGGTCGCAAGATACGTAATGGCCTCCCGCTGCTGCTGAGCACGTAATTCTACTTCTTTCACCGAGGTAATATCGGTAACAATTCCGCCAATCGCTTTTTCCATACCCGGCACATCGGAAAGCGGAAACTTATTGGAAAAATAATATCGGCGACCCTGGGGAGTGGGCACCCAGTTGCGATCCACAATGGCCTGTCCTGATTTCATGATTTTTTCATCTTCCCGGCGAGAATGGCGGCCTTCTTTCTCACCGAATAATTCAACCGGCGTTTTCCCGAGCAGCTCTTCAGGTGTACTTCCGAATACTTTGGCGAACTCACTGTTAACCAATTGATACCGGCTTTCACTGTCTTTGATAAATACCAGGGATTCGGTTTTATCAAGTATGGCTTCCAGTAACCGCTGGCTTTGTTCTGATTTTTGCTGGGCAATTTTTCGGTTGTGAATATCCTGAACACTACCGTAGATCCTGATGCATTTATCCCCCTGAAACTCAGCTTCGCCTACCGATCGTATCCAGCGTTCATTACCTTTAGCGGTGATAATCTGAAGCTCTTTATCAAACTCTTTGCCTTGCTTAATAGCATCGTTTACCGCCTGTGATATAATATCGCGGCTGTCGGGTTTGTAAAAATTTAAGGCAGATTCCAGATCCGGCTCATAATCCGGACTGACTTCGTGCAGTTCTTTCGTGATGGAAGACCAATGGAGTTTATTGTCTATCAGATTCAGCTCCCAGGTACCCATTCGGGCCAGCTTATATGTGTTGTAAAGCAGGCGTTCGGTTTCTCGTATGTCGGTGATATCTTTGGCAATTGAGTGAATCGCCTTTACTTCTCCCCTTATTATTATTGGTACATTCGTCACATTAACAATCAGACGATTACCTCTTGCCGTAACTGCATTTACATCGTAGTTGCTGACATTTCCTTTCAGCGCCTTTTCGAAATAATGTTTTATCCGGGGCCTGTCTTTTTTACTGATGAAATCTTCATAGTGCACCCCCACCAAATCCTCCCTGGCACATTCGGCTTTAATTATCATCGCCTCATTAACATTAGTGAAGATACCATCCGTATCCAGGGAAAACATCGGATCAGGGCTGTTTTCGAACATGGACCGATAATACTC
>SLQI01000419.1 GCA_007131535.1 Balneolales bacterium
CTCTCCAATATGTTTAATCTTCCATATCGCGATATCGATATGCTGATTGCAAGCCGAATCTGAACCGATTCAATTTATTAACCAAATATCTGAAAGTACGTCATGAAATACCTGTACGCATTAATTCCGGCAGCGTTTCTGCTCTATTCCTGCGAAACCGATACCCTGGACCCGAGAGTTGCCACGGCAACAGATAATATGACAGCAGAACGGCTCCTGGAGCATGTGGAGATACTGGCTGCCGATGAGATGATGGGGCGGGAACCCGGAACGGAAGGCGAAGATAAAGCAATCGATTATATCATCAACCAGTTTGAGGAAATCGGTCTTGAACCCGGAATGCCCGATGGCTCTTTCACTCAAACGGTACCGTTGACCGGGCAGAACACCACTTCGGCTGAAATGCGCTTTTACTTTGACGGGCAGCAAATCGGTGAACATGAATATTTTTATGATTTCATGAGCTGGCCGGCCCGGGATCAGGAGAACGTCTCCATTCGGGATGCCGAACTTGTATATGTCGGCTATGGAATTCGCGCTCCGGAAGAGGACTGGGATGATTTTAAAGATGTGGACGTCTCCGGAAAAATTCTTGTGGTTAAAAACTTTAATCCGATTACCTTTGAAGATCGGTTTGGCGGTGGTGAACGGCTGTACTACGGTCGCTGGAATTATAAGTTTGAACAAGCCATTGAAGAAGGAGCCTTGGGCGCACTAATTATCCACACGGATGAAACCGCCGGTTACGGATGGGATGTGGTAGCCAACAGCTGGAACCGCGAGATGCCGAACCTGGATGTAGATCACGATCATGAGATGGAGCTGGAAGGCTGGATGACCCGGGACATGAGCGAGGAAGTCGTCAGTGCCGCTGGTTACGAACTGGAAGATCTGCTTGAGATGGCCGAAGACCCGGAGTTCGAACCCATCACACTCGATGGGATAACATTGGACGCAGAGCTGACCGCTGAATACTCGGAAACCGAAGGCCGCAATGTCGTAGGCATGCTTCCGGGTAACGACCCGGATATTGGCGATGAGGCACTGGTGTTTTCGGCGCACCATGACCACCTCGGTGTCGGTGATCCTGTTGAGGGCGACTCCATCTATAACGGGGCATGGGATAATGCCAGTGGAGTAAGTGCCACAATTGAGATGGCCCGTTCATTTAAAAACATAGAAGAGGATTTGAGAAGATCCGTCTACTTTGTCACCGTAACCGCAGAGGAAGGCGGGATCCTGGGATCGCAATATTTTGCAGAGAACATGCCGGTGCCGCCAGGTAAAGTAACCGCCAACTTCAACCTGGATTCTATAAACATATTCGGCCGTACCCGGGATCTTGAAGTAGTCGGCTTTGGGCGAAGTGAAATTGATGAAGTTCTGATACGAAATGCCCGGTTAATGGACCGCGAAATTCTGGAAGATCAGAATCCTGAACAGGGACTGTTCTACCGCTCCGATCATATCTCTTTTGCCCGGGTTGGTATTCCCGCCATATTCCCCAAACACGGAACCGCCTGGCTGGATTATGAGGAAAACTACACCGAAACGGTCGAAGAACGGACTTCCAAAATTTACCATACGCAACACGACCGTGTTCATGACTGGTGGGATTTACGCGGTGCGGCAGACGACAATATCCTGTTGTTTGGGACCGCGCTTGAAATCATCAATGCCGATGAAATGATGCAATGGCTGCCCGGAGGTGAATTTGAACAGGCCCGCATGGAAGCTCTGGAAGCCGTAGAATGAAAATCTATGGCGTATTAAATGCGCCGCTGATCCCAAAACACATTAACCTTGACCAAACGTTAATTTTAATCAATTGACGTTTGGTCTTTTTAATAACGGCTCACAACTTAGGCTTTACGGTACTCTCCTTAATAAATCTTCGTTGAATACTGCGTTATGGGGTATTCAGAGTTATCAGAACGAAACTTCCAACGCATCTGGCTGATCAATTGGTCGCTGGCACCGGCCATGCTCATTTTATTTGCGTGGCCTTACTTCCTCTTATGCTCAATACTGGGCACGCCTGAATTGGTCAAATGGCTCGGAGCCTTCATTTTCGCCTCCCCTTTTATGATGACGGTTTTGCATGGCCACGTTACCATGTCAATGGGGGCTGTTCACCGGCATCATTACTACGACTGGCTTCGAAAGCACCCTTTTACCTACGGCATATTTTTTCACCCGGTCATGTTCCGTACCCGCTTCCGCTTGATGTTGGTTATTATCGGCCTTTCTCTGATTCCTTTTTCCCGGATTTTTTGAACCCCCTCCGTAATACCGCATAAAAAAAGCTCCGGTTTCGGCAACAGGAGCTTTTAATTTTGGAATATTATTTAAAGGCTTTAATCAAACATTCTCTTCTACCCAGGAGTTGCACCAGCCTTCGGGGTGAACGGGTCCGGCAAACAATTCACACCCCCCGCATTCATCGCCGTGTTCATCGGGAAGCCAGAATTGGCAGTTATCACACCGCTCTTCCGGATAAGGGGTTTCGGCAACATACTCGAAAATCTCCCGGTTCTGAATCTCCTGTTCAGTCAAATCGCTAAGATCCGCACAGGGATCATCGGGATCTACTTCCGCTTCTTCACCATTTCCGCAGGCTTTCAAAATCGATCCGGCACCAAGCCCGGCAATACCGAAAACGGATAGTTTCCTTACAAAATCACGACGTGAAAGTTGTTCTCTGTCTTTCATAATAACTGATGGGTTTGATATTATTTATAACTCCCTGACACAAACAAAAAATTAATAAAATTAAATCATAGAATAATTATAAATAGCAAGGGATACCGGCATCCTCAGGTAATTAATAGTATTGGAAAACAGTAAGACACCGCCCGTTTAATGCACGGTTAATTACACTTCTTTTGCTGAGGAAGGTGATTTTTAGTCCATTGTTTAGATGTAGGCTATAAACGGCTTGCATTTTGGAAAACTTTGCAAAACCATCTTTTAATAAAAACCTGATACGGTTTAACAAAAGCCCCACAAGAATTTAGCTTCAGCTATATTGATAATTATTAAAAATTTCACTGATAAATATGTAACTTAACAGACTATTAGTTTTTAAGCTTTTACCTGTTACACTGCTCTACACTTAATTTGAACAAAGTACTTATGAAAAAGATCCACACTTTGCTTATAGTCAGTTGTTTACTGGTGTTCATCAGTTGTGAAACAGCTCCCAGTCCCGACGCATCCGTTGTTTTTAAGGATGTACATGTTTTATCCATGGAAGATGACGAGATTGAATCCGGCCAAACCGTAATGGTCTATGAAGGTGAAGTTACCTGGGTAGGTCCATCGGGTGAACCCCGTATTCCTGATGATGCTGAAGTAATTGAAGGAGACTATTATATCATGCCCGGCCTTGCCGAAATGCATGCACACATCCCTTCAACACAGCAAAACGGAGACTACATCACCGACGTACTTAAACTCTACCTGACTCAGGGAATTACTACGATTCGGGGGATGCTGGGTGAAGAAAACCATCTCTCGCTCAGACAGCAAGCAGCAGCCGGTGAGATTATTAGTCCTCGTATTTTCACCTCTGGTCCTTCGTTCAGTGGTAACTCGGTGGAAGATGCCGACCAAGCCCGGCAGATGGTTCGGGATCAGGTTGATGCGGGGTATGACCTGCTGAAATTTCACCCCGGTCTTGAACTTGAGCATTTTGAGGCGATTGTTGATGAAGCCCGGCAGCACGGCATGGAGTTTTCCGGTCACATCTCCCTGGATGTCGGGTTAGAGCGCAGTCTGGAGGCCGGCAAAGGCACGATCGATCACCTTGATCGCTACATGGAATTTCTGGCCGGAGATGCCGCTGATCGTGAAGATCCGCCCATTATTTTTTTCGGTTATGATTTGACCTACGAAGTGGAAGAGACTTTAATAGATGAAGCTGCAAGAATAACCGCTGAAGCAGGCACCTGGAATGTGCCTACCAATACCCTTCTGGAAAATATCTTTGATCCCGGCTATGACATTGAAGAGATGAAAAACCGGCCGGGCATGGAGTACATGCCGGATAACCATGCTGAAGGATGGGGTAACTTTGTTGAAAATCTCCGTACTTCTGATGAATACGATCCGGAGCAGGGGTTACGCTACCTTGAACTGAGAAACCAGCTTACGCTCGCTTTGCATGAGCAGGGAGCAGGTTTATTACTTGGGGCCGACGCGCCGCAAATTTTTAATCCTCCGGGATTCTCAGCACACAAAGAACTCGAGTCTCTGGTAAATGCCGGATTAACGCCCTTTGAAGCACTCCGGACCGCTACCGTCAATGTCGGTGAGTATCTCGGAGAAGAAAATACCGTCGGCAAGGTTTCATCCGGATTCCGGGCCGACCTGGTAGTACTGGATGCCAACCCGCTTGAATCTATCCCATTCCATGACCATATCGTCGGTGTTATGTCGGATGGCCGGTATTATGATCGGGCTGAGCTCGATGACATACTCACTGATATCAGAAACAGAGAATATTGATATGATGGCACGCTCCCCGGCTTTCCGTTTCTGCCATGTATCGAATACTTTACAAGGGGAGTGGTGTTGATGATTCATTTATGCTTGCAGTCATCCGCCGATGGGTATGATGACTGCAAGCTTATCCTGGCACTTCTCTCAGTTTGTTCGATAAATGCCCGAGAGTCCCGAAGCATTTTGTGAGTGGTCGGTGCTCCATTTACGGAATCATAGCCTTAAATCCCCCCTGTAGTTCATAAGATGTTACTAACGTAACATTGAAGATGCCGTGATCAACCGTATTGCTCCCTACGAAATGTCTCTACGAGACATAGCTTGTTACATAACTATCTAATCTGTATTACCGGATATCTTTCTTGGAGAGAATTTTAATTCTCGGCGGGGTTGTGCAACACGCACTAAAGCTGACGGTAAGTGATGTTAATTTAATCAATTACACCATTAGGATGAGTACAGAGATACCGCCGGTAACCACGGCTCCCCGGATAGTTTAGAATAGAACTCAGGGTATTAAACTTTTAAACTCATCAGCCCATTTTAGCGAGACGGTCATTTGCCAATGTTAACTACATATTTATAGCCACTTAGACTCTAATTTTGTACCTTGATCCAAATAACTTTACACCTAACCTCTTCTATCAGCATGTTTCTTCGTGCCTTAATACTCTTTTTAGTACTTCTTGCCGGTCCACACTCTTTCGCATTTGCCCAATTTCCATTTCAGGAAGAGCAACGGGAAACTCAAAGTGTCCCGGACATCTCACTTGATGCCATCGACTGGGATGCTATTGAGGTTGAGTATCAGTCGGAAGAAGTCGAACGCCGGCCATGGCACAATAAAATTGACGGTAATGCACTAACCCGCCAGCGCAAGCTTGAAATTTTGCATCGGGAGAATCATGATATTAAAACTCCGGAGTTTATCGACCTCATTGTCCACACATCTTCTCCTGCCGTCCTGGCCGATTTAGAGAAATTAGGTTTTGAGCTAAGCGGAAAATTCAATGACTTACTCACTGGAAGTTTGCCCTATAAGCATCTGCAGGAAGCCGCCGTAATCGAGGAGGTTCGGTATATTGAAGCCGCGCCCGACTTTCAGCTTAATCACGACTTGTCCATTCCGGATATCCGGGCGGATTTGGTTCATCAAGGCGATGGATTGGAAACACCCTATACCGGCGAAGATGTAATTATCGGAGTTATCGATTCGGGAATTGATTTTTCCCACCCCGATTTTAGCACCGAAGACGGTACCCGCATTCAATATCTGGTGGAACTGCTTGATCCCGACTCAAACAACAGCATTAACTGTCCTGAAGAATTCACGTATCCTGATCGCCAGGACGGTGTTTGCCGGGAGTGGACGGCCGAAGATATTGATCAGAATCCGGACGATATAACTCAGATAGACGGCCAATTCGGAGGCGGACACGGCACTCACGTTGCCGGAACTGCTGCAGGCGGCGGGCAAGCTGCCCCTGAAATGGTCGGCGCCGCGCCAGAATCTGATATTATCGTAGTGAATGCTTCACGCCACCCTCAAGGATCGCGGAGTTTCCGGTTTGATGATATTATAAATGGTACCCGCTACATTTTTAACCACGCGGATGAATCAGGCAAACCGGCTGTTGTCAATTTAAGCCTGGGGGCATTTGCCGGCCCCCGTGATGGAACAACCGGTGTTGAAGAAGTACTCAATTCACTTTCGGACAATGGCCGTATTATTGTTTCTTCTTCCGGGAATAGCGGATTCGCCCCAACTCATACCGGTGCCGATATGTCTCCGAGTTCTCGTTTCATTGCACCTGTTGTAGTAGACGAAGGCTCGGATTCTGTTACGCTGGAGGCCTGGTACAGTACCGGCACGCTATCCGAGTTTATGATTATCGGCTACCAACGAGACGGTGACCGGGTTGACGTACTGGGGCAAACTCCCTGGCTTCGTCCTGGTGATGAGTTGGAGGATGAAATTGAAGTTACCAAAGGTGGTGAAACAATGGGCTACCTCATTGCTGACGCGACAGTTATTAACGCTGACATTAACGGCGATTCCCAGTTTACCGCCGAGATATTTTCTAATCAATTCGATGCTGATCTGGACAACACCCAATGGGTAGTTGTGGCCAACAGCACCATACGCGGCGGCCGATTCGATATGTGGGTCAATGAAGGGGGCTTTATTCATCCGGATCGATTTGATGTCGGCAACGTAACGCAACTTACCGGTGAGGCCCGGAAATCTGTAACCCTGCCGGCTTCCGGAAGCGATATAATTTCCGTCGGTGCCCATATCGCGCGGGATCGCTTTACGCTGCCGCCGGAAGATTGCCCGATTGATCTCCCGCCGGATGTCGACTGCAC
>SLQI01000295.1 GCA_007131535.1 Balneolales bacterium
ACAGTTCATCACCGTCATCAACTTTAATGGCAATAATGCCGTCTTTACGCGGCCGGCTGTATTGCTCCAACGATGTTTTTTTGATGATTCCCTTTTTGGTACACATCACAATGGAATGCCGATCCAGATAATTCTGATCTTCCAGTGTCTTTATGGGAACAAAGGCTTTAATGCTGTCATCTTTCTCAATTTGAATGAGGTTGACGATCGCACGTCCCCGTCCAAGTCGTCCTCCCTCCGGAATCTCATATACACGGAGCCAGTAACACAATCCTTTTTCAGTAAAGAAGAGAATGTAATTATGATTGGTTGCCACAAAGAGGTATTCAATATATTCATCCTCCTTTGTAGTGGCGCCCTTCATACCGGTACCGCCACGCCGCTGCCTGCGGTAACCGCTAACCGGGGTTCGTTTAATGAATCCATTATTAGAGATGGTTACTACCACATCCTCATCGGCAATCATATCCTCAATGCTGAAGTCTTCAGCCGAGTGGACAATCTGTGTTCTGCGTTCATCCCCATATCGATCCTTTATCTCATCCAATTCTTCTTTGATGATACGATTTTGCTCTTCACGACTTGAGAGAATCTTGCGGTATTCTTCGATTTGTTCAAGAATATCCTTGTACTCAAGATCAATCTTATCTCGCTCAAGTGCCGTTAATTTTTGAAGCCGCATATCCAGAATGGCTTTGGCCTGGAGATCGGTCAGACCATATCCTTTCCGCAGTTTAATATTGGCTTCCGGTACATTTTTGGATGAACGGATCGTTTCTATGACTTCATCGAGATTATCGACCCCGATTTTTAATCCTTCGAGAATATGCGCTCTGGCTTCTGCCTGATCCAGATCATATAGCGTACGGCGTATAATGACCTCAATCCGGTGGTTCACAAAATGGCGGATGATGTCTTTCAGCGAAAGAACTTTCGGTCGCCCTTTAACCAGTGCAAGATTATTAACCCCGAAGGTATGTTGCATCTGGGTATATTTGTAAAGCTGATTCAGTACCACACTTGCATTGGCTCCGCGCTTCAGCATAATGACAATACGCATACCTTCACGGTCAGACTCATCACGAACATCGGCGATATCCGTAATTTTTTCATTCTGAACCAGCAATGCGATCTTTTGAATCAGAGAAGCTTTATTTACCTGATACGGAATTTCGGTGACGACAATCTGCTCACGGTTTCCCCGCATTTCCTCAACAGAGGCAAGCGCTCGAATGGTAACTTTTCCCTTACCGGTCCGATAGGCATCTTTTACCCCTTCATAACCATAGATAATTCCGCCGGTAGGAAAATCAGGTGCGGTTATGTGCTTCATTAACTCATCGACTTCAATATCAGGATTGTCGATGTAAGCTTTGGTACCCTCTACCACTTCGTTAAGATTATGAGGCGGCATATTGGTCGCCATACCCACGGCAATACCAGACGCTCCATTAATCAAAAGATTAGGAATTTGAGCCGGGAGTACACTTGGTTCGTGAAGGGTATCGTCGAAGTTTGGCTGAAAGTCAACGGTATTCTTGTTGATGTCCGCCATCAACTCTTCGGCAATTCGCTTCATCCGAACTTCAGTATATCGCATCGCCGCAGCGGAATCCCCGTCTACCGATCCGAAGTTACCCTGCCCGTCAACCAAAGGATATCTCATCGAGAAATCCTGGGCCATCCTAACGATAGTATCATAAACAGCAGAGTCACCGTGCGGGTGATACTTACCAAGTACTTCCCCAACAATTCTGGCACTCTTCTTATAGGCCCGGTTGTGCAACATGCCCAGTTCACTCATACCGTAAAGTGCTCTGCGATGCACAGGTTTCAAACCGTCACGAACATCGGGCAGCGCACGGGCAACAATCACCGACATCGAATAATCGATGTACGACGATTGCATTTCGTCTTCAATCGAAATCTTAATGATCTTATCTGAAGCCATTATCTATTTGTTATTTATACTCTTATTAAATATCCAGATTGGCGTACTTGGAGTTCCGCTCAATAAATTCTCTTCGTGGTTCTACCGTATCCCCCATGAGTACCGTAAAAAGCCGATCTGCAGCTGCCGCACTTTCAATGGTGACCTGCTGTAGGGTACGAGTCTCCGGGTCCATAGTGGTTTCCCACAATTGATCCGGGTTCATTTCTCCCAGACCTTTGTATCGGCTCACATCAATTTTTTTGGTGCTTTCCTTTCTCATCCGAGCGAGAATTTGATCCCGACTGTCATCATCCCAAGCATATTCCATTTTTTTACCCTGGGTGATTTTGTACAGCGGCGGAGTGGCTATATACACATGACCGCCGGCAATCAACGGAAGCATTTTTCTGTAGAAAAGGGTGAGCAGCAAGGTACGAATGTGTGATCCATCCACATCAGCATCAGTCATGATAATGATTTTGTGATACCTAAGGTTACTGAGGTCGGAATTTTCATCAAGATCAACTCCAAGTCCGAGTGCGGTGAGGATCGCTTTAATCTCGTTATTCTCCAGGATTTTGTTGTTATGTGATTTTTCCACGTTGAGGATTTTACCTCTCAATGGCAAAATAGCCTGGAAACTTCGATCTCGTCCTGATTTAGCAGATCCGCCGGCGGAATCACCCTCCACCAGGTAAATTTCGCTATGGGCGGGATCGTTAATGGAGCAGTCGGCCAGTTTTCCCGGCAACCCTCCCCCGGCCATTGCACTTTTTCTTTGCACTAATTGACGGGCTTTTCTTGCCGCCTCCCTTGCTTCGGCAGCTCGCATTACCTTATCGATAACGGCTTTACCAACTTTCGGGTTCTGCTCGAAATACTCACTTAGTTTTTCATAGACGACTCCTTCAACAGCACTTTGCACCTCAGAGTTACCGAGTTTGGTTTTGGTCTGCCCTTCAAACTGAGGCTCGGCTACCTTAATGCTGACCACCGTGGTCAACCCTTCTCTGAAGTCCTCCCCGGTAACAGTGATTTTGCCTTTGATAAGTCTGTTTTTGTCGGCAAAACTACGAAGAGCCCGGGTCAAGGCACGTCGAAATCCGGAGATGTGCGTCCCCCCTTCATGCGTATTAATATTGTTTACAAAGGAGTGCACATTTTCGGTATACGATTGATTGTATTGAAGCGCAACTTCAACAGGTACACCTTCCATCTCACCACCGATATATATGGGATCAGGCATTATGGGTTCCCTGTTTTCATCAAGGAACCTGACAAAATCCTTTACTCCGCCCTCGTAGTGGTATTCAACGTAAAGTTTTTCACCGTTGCCGTTATTATTTTCATCATCACTCATATCCCGTTCATCAGTAATGGTGATGGTGATCTGCGGATTCAGGAATGCCAATTCCCGCATACGATCGGCGATAACTTCGAATTTAAACTCTGTGGTCTGACTAAATATTTCAGGATCCGGTTTGAAGACGATTTTGGTTCCGGTTAGATCAGTTTTACCAATCTTTTCCAAGGGCTGGGTTGTAACGCCTTTTTCAAATCCCATGATGTAAACTTCTCCATCCCGGTGTACCTCCACATTAAAATGGGATGCCAGGGCATTCACACAACTTACACCAACACCGTGGAGACCGCCGGATACTTTATAGGTATCTTTATCGAATTTCCCGCCGGCATGCAGTTTGGTTAGAACCAATTCAACAGCGGGCATTCCTTCTTTCGGATGAATATCTACAGGAATCCCCCGGCCGTTATCAACGATTGAAATAGTTCCGTCTTTGTGAATAGTGATATCTATTTTATCGCAATAACCGGCTAAAGCTTCGTCGATTGAGTTATCAACAACTTCGTTGATTAAGTGGTGTAAACCACGGGGGCCGGTATCTCCGATATACATAGACGGGCGTTTCCTGACAGCCTCAAGCCCCTCAAGTACCTGAATATTTGAAGCTTTATATTCAGGTTTATCCGCTTTTTTTGACATAGAACACAGATGTATGTAAGGATTTAAAAGTATATAATCGTTTCAATACCTTAAACGAATGACGCCTGAAAATAGCTCATAATTCGCCAATTTCAAAATAGCCTATTCCGATGTATAATTAAGAATAGATCGCAACGCACAGCCAATTCTCAGTCCACATTATCCACATTTTATTCACAGTGTGAGTGGGCATTTTTTGGTGATAATTCGTACACATCAGTAAAAAAATAAGTTACGTCACTTTTAATTTGAGGTATTTTATCTTATATTTGAAAGTCTATTATCGAAATTAAACTTGAACATTGTAAATCGACGGAACTATGTCGCGTCGTGATGATATCACCGGCAAAAAAGCTCTGAATGGCTATCGTTCTTCGAAAGCCAACAATAAAACCAAGCATAAGTTTCACATTAATGCCCAGAAGAGGCGGTTTTATATCCCTGAGTTGGATAAGTTTGTAACGCTGAAAGTTTCAAACAAAACCCTTCGTACCATTAATAAAAAAGGCATTTACGCCACTCTGCGGGATTCGGAATACGGCAAGAAAATTCTGAAGGAGGTGGCAAATGGCTAAAGCAAAAGGTGTCAGAGTTCAGGTCATTCTTGAATGTACGGAAGCGCCGGGCACTTCCCGGTATTCGACCACAAAAAACCGACGCAACACTACTCAGCGTCTGGAGTTGAAAAAATACAACCCCGTTCTTCGCAAACATACCGTACACAAAGAAATTAAATAATTATGGCTAAGCAGCATAAAATGGGGCAGAAGGCCGTCAGAGCCGATCGTAAAATGGCTAAAGTCATTCTGTCCGTGAAAAACAAAAAAGGCAGTTATTCTTTTCGTGAATCCATCATGGAAGCCGAAGCCGCCAAAGAATTCGTAAAAAATCAGTCTAACTGATATTCTGCTTTAAGTTTAATGGCTTTTTGAAAAAGGTTGCATAACGAGGTTGTGCAACCTTTTTTTATATTGGGATGTATCGGCCAACTTTATACAATTCAATAACGAATAATCCGGGTTGCTTCCGTTATATGATGTGATACAATACGATTAACCTGTGCAATATTATTAATCATATTTTAATACTATCAGCTATGAGCACATACCAGACTATACTTGACGATCTGAAGAAAGCCATGAAAGAAAAAGACCAACAAAGGCTGAGTGTTCTCAGATCCCTGAAATCCGCTATCTTCGAGAAAGAGGTGAGTGAACGCAAAGGTGGAAAAGCAGAACTATCCGAGGAGGATGTTATCAATGTTATAATGAAAGCCGCCAAACAGCGTAAGGATTCTATTGAGCAGTATGAGGAAGCCGGGCGTAAAGACCTTGCGGATGTTGAACAGCAGGAGCTCGAGATAATTGAATCTTACATGCCTGAAATGCTGTCAGAAGACGAAATTGCCCGTCTGGTCAATGAAGTAATTGAAGAGACCGGTGCAGCCGGACCGCAGGATATGGGTAAAGTAATGGGTAAACTGATGCCGAAGGTTAAAGGTAAAGCCGATGGGTCGGTGGTTAACTCAATTGTTAAACAAAAGCTATCCGGCTCATGAACCTGGTTGATGGTCTTATTCTGGTCCCCCTGGTTTATTACGCATTCCGGGGGTTTAAAAACGGGTTTATCCGGGAAGCATTCAGTGTTGTGGGATTGATCATTGCGGTTTTCTTCGCATTTTCGTTTATGGGGCCGGTCTCAGAGGCGGCAACCATAGCCTGGGATATTTCCTTCGAGCATCTCCCCTACATCGCGTTCGCCGTAATCTTTTTAGTACTTCTGATAGCCTTTAACCTGGTAATTATTTTTACCGAACACCTACTGAAAGCATTGTATCTTTCGATGCCCAACAGAGTATTCGGCTTGATACTGGCAACCTTGAAATGCGCTCTGTTAATCAGTGTGGTAATCCTGTTTCTCTCCGGTTTTGATATTCCCGGTGAGCAGACTCAGGCAGACTCCGTGACTTATCCGTTTTTTGCTCAGGTTGCTCCCGTAGTTTACGACGGTATTGCCGTAATCTACCCTGGGGCCGAGTCTTTTACCGAAAACGTACAGGAAACTATTGACCATTATAACCCAATTACGATCCAATAATACCTATGTCTTTTCCAGCTGTTGATGAACAATTAAAACTTATCCGGCGGGGTGTTGAAGAAATTATTCCGGAAGATGAGCTGAAAACACGGCTCGAAGAATCCCGCAAAAAAAATAAACCGCTTAAAGTTAAACTTGGCTGTGATCCCACCCGGCCTGATTTGCATTTCGGGCATTCGGTAATATTGCGAAAACTACGACAGTTTCAGGATCTTGGTCATCATGCTATTTTAATCATCGGTGACTTCACCGGAACGATCGGAGACCCAAGCGGGCAGAACAAAACCCGTCCGGCTATGACCCTTGAGGAGGCCCGGGAAAACGGCAAAAGCTATTTTGAACAAGCTTCCATTATCCTTGATCGCAACAAAACACAAATAGTTCATAACTCCGACTGGCTGGGAAAGCTTGGTTTTGATGATGTGATCAAACTGGCCGGCAAATTCACCGTGGCCCGGATGCTGGAGCGGGATGATTTTTCCAAGCGCTATCAAAATAATGAGCCGATTTCTATCCACGAGTTTCTCTACCCGCTGGCACAGGGTCAGGATTCGGTCCACCTGGAATCCGATATCGAGCTGGGAGGCACCGATCAGAAGTTCAACCTCTTAGTAGGCCGCCATTTACAGCAGGTAAATGATCAGCAGCCTCAGATTTGCCTGACCATGCCCCTGCTGGTTGGCACCGACGGGGTGAAAAAGATGTCCAAATCCTACGACAACTATATTTCAATAGATGAAGCTCCGCAGGATATGTATGGAAAAGTTCTTTCTATCCCGGATGATTTAATCTATACCTACTATACGCTGCTTACAGATGTAGATACC
>SLQI01000262.1 GCA_007131535.1 Balneolales bacterium
AATTTTCCCATAACACACCTCTCTTAATTCGGATAACATATTAGTGAACAACAAACTTACTAATATCCTAAAAAAAGGCCAGGGCCCCTTATCCAGAGGCCCTGCCTTAAGCAATCTACATTATTGGGTGGTTGTAGAAAGGTGGTTTAAATCTGATTAATCCATAATCTTGCGCAGAAACGCCGGCTGTTCGCTGTCGGACTTATCAATGCGCTCCTCGCGGTTATTCAGCAACTTCTTGCCGCTTCCGCGTTTGAGCCCGAGTCCGCGCTGACCAGAGTTCTGCTGATCGTCTTCGCCATCTTCACCGCGTTTGAGCGGTCGGATATTCCCGCGCCGGTGAATAGCGGGAGAATCAAGATTTTTCAAATTCTTTTCTCCCTTATAGTATTCCGACGATTCGCCTTTGGAGAACTTGCCGGACAGCTCATCAGCCGATGGCGGGGTAACAGATTGTGGTTGAGCGGGCTGCTCATCCTCTTGTTCCAGGGTTTCTTCACCCTGTGCCTGCTCCGGCTTTTTACGCTGAGTTGCTTTCTGCTCGCTGTCCAGATCGAACCCGGTTGCAATTACAGTGATGCGCATTTCATCACCCTGACTTTCATCCAGTACCGTACCCAGGATGATCTCGGCTTCTTCACCGGCCTCCTGCTGAATGATACTGGTTGCGGTGGTCACTTCCTTCATACCCATATCTGAGCTGGAAGAGACATTCACCAGCACATTTCGGGCGCCACGTATACTGATCCCGTCCAACAGCGGGGAGCTGATGGCATCCCGGGCGGCAATTTCAGCGCGGTCATTACCCTGAGCGATTCCGGTTCCCATGATCGCCGCGCCGCCATCCAGCATCGTGGTTTTGACGTCGGCAAAATCCAGGTTGATCAAACCCGGCATCAGAATCAGGTCCGAAATACCGCGGGTAGCATTGTAGAGCACTTCGTTGGCCTCTTCAAATGCCTGGGTAAGCGTCGTATCCTCGCTGCAAATATCGAGCAGCCGTTCGTTCGGGATGACGATAACCGTATCACAGCATTTTTTGAGTTCATTTACCCCTTCCACGGCATATTTCATCCGGATAGGGCCCTCACACATAAACGGAAGCGTCACGATACCGACGGTCAGCGTACCTTTACGCTTAGCGATGGATGAAACCACCGGCGCACCTCCGGTTCCGGTACCTCCGCCCATTCCGGCAGTAACAAATACCATATCGGCACCTTCAATCGCCTCTTCAATTTCGTGGCGATTTTCTTCAACGGCCTCTCTTCCGATTTCCGGACGGGCACCCGCGCCAAGACCGGAAGTCAGGTTTTTACCTACCTGAATTCTCAGGTCAGCTCCGTTTTCATTCAAGACCTGCACATCGGTATTCAGGGCGATGTATTGAACATTATTCAAGCCCTTGGCTATCATATTGTTTATGGCGTTACCACCACCGCCGCCAACGCCGACGACCTTGATCTTGGCGTTCTCCTGGCTTTGTTCATCAAAGCTGAATCTGGTGTTCGTTGAGTTAGCCATAGATTTCTCCTGTCTCGGTTAGATTGCTTTTTTATACACTCTGTAATTCATATTAAAATTCTTTGAACCAGCTCTTCATCCGCTCGGCAAGCCGGTTAACTACTTTTTCGACACTGCTGCCCTGCGTTGAGGCCGGTACCATATTATTGGTTGATGGTGACTTCTGCGCCTTAAGGGCATGCATCACCAGCCCCACGCCGGTGGCATATATGGGAGTATCCACCTCATCAAGCAGACCGCCGGTAAGACCCCGCGGAGTACCGATTTTGGCATCCATTCCCATTACCTCATTAGCCAGCTCACATGCGCCATCAAGCAAGGAACCGCCTCCGGTCACTACAACACCGGCACTTAACTCTCCGGAATAGCCACTGCGTTTAACCTCAATAGCGACTATTTCCATGATCTCTTCTACCCGTGCCTGGATTATTTTGGCCAGAATACTCTGCTTGATTTCTTTCGGAGGCCGGCCTCCGATACCGGGCACGGTAATGACATCGTCTTCTTCAATAAGATCGGCATAACACAAGCCGTGTTCTTGTTTCAGCTTTTCGGCCTGGTCTTCCAATACACTCAATCCGATGCGTATATCATCGGTAACTTTCTGTCCGGCAATTGCTACCACGGCTGTATGTCGAATGGTATTATCCTGAAATACCGCTACATCGGTTGTACCGCCACCGACATCGACCAGCACGGTTCCGGCTTCGCGTTCTTCATCATCCAGTACCGCATAGGAAGAGGCCAGCGGTTCCAGAATGATATCATTAACCTGATAACCTGCTCTTTCTACACAGCGATACAGGTTTTTTGCCGCTGAAACCAGGCCGGTGATGATATGCACTTCAGCTTCCATCCTCATGCCGCTCATCCCGACCGGATCATTGATCCCGTCCTGACCGTCGACAATAAACTCCTGCGGAATTACATGTAAAATTTGCTGATCCGACGGGAGCATTATACGCTGGCAGTCTTCCAACAAGCGCTCCACATCTTTCACGGTAATTTCGTTGTCCCGGTTATTGATGGTGATCACCCCTTTACTCCGCATACTCCGGATGTGATCACCGGCAATGCCGACATTAACCGCTTTCACTTCTATGCCGGATGCCAGCTGAGCCTGTTCAACAGCTGTTTTGATGGCATTCACCGTTCGGTCGATATTGACGACTACGCCCCGGTTAAGTCCGTCACTGGGCGCCTTGCCTACTCCGAGAATATTGACCTGATCCAGCTCATTTACCGAAGCCACAACCGCGCACACCTTCGTGGTTCCGATATCGAGGCCTACAATTATTTGCTCTTCTTCCATGGTCCTGCTCATCGTTTTATAATGTTTCCAAATTTCGGCATCTATCGCTCCCGTGTTACTACCTGATTCTCAAATCTCAAATCTACCCGGCGCATATTCCGCATACCTTTTTCGGGGATGATTTCGGTATAAAACCCCCGCCAGTTTCTGATCCGCCGTTCAAAATCATCATGGCCAAATACTAACCGCACGGCATTATCATCACTTAGTGCCACGACGCCTTCCTGCCGGTCGTACCCAATTTCGCTGATGGTATTGTAAACCATTCTGTCTGAACTGGCCGCTTTCAGAAAACCGGAAAGCGCATTAAACGCCTCCCCGGACACCGAGTCCGCGCTAATCTCAGAGGGCGGCACAAAAAGCAGCGGAACATCCGCCGACTTGCCCTGTATCACCGGAAGCCGAACTCCGTCATAATCGACATAACTATCCATATCCCCGCCGGCTAACAGAGCTCCGGGCTGTCTTTCCGACACATTGATCCGTATCCTGCCGGCAGCTGAAACCTCCAGGTCTGCCCGGCGCACATACGGAAGCGACTCCACACGATCAATAAGATCCAGATAGCTCAGGCTATCCAGCGGTGTTCCGGGCTCGGCGCGGAGGGATTCGGTAATATCTTCAGCCTTGGTATAATAATTTCCGCTGACCTGAATGTCCGTAACCTCCGCACTGCCAAGTGCCTGATAACCCAGCCACAATGATCCCGACAGGAAGCCCGCTATGCAGACCACATAAATCCACGGCTTATTGAATGAGAAATCAGGCAAATCAACAGACCGGCGTTTTGTACCGCCGGATTTCGGATTTACTCTGCGTCCCATTGACGTGGGTTTGCTATGTTTGCCGGGAAATTTCACTTAATCCTGTTTCACTTGTTGTTTTTTCGGGTGGATGAACTTTTCTTTTCGCTTTTTTCAAGCATCTGAACATAGAGTTCGCCGTATTTATAAATATCGCCGGCGCCCATGGTGACGACGATATCCCCCGGCTCCACAATTTCGCTGAGACGGGAGGGCAATTCTTTTTTATCCTCAACATAATGCACACCACGGTGCCCGTAGGACTTGGCCGTTTCAGCAATCAAATCTCCGGTAACCCCTTCTATGGGTTCCTCGCGTGAGGGATAAATGTCGGTGATCACAATTTGTTCAGCATCAAAAAACGAGAGTCCGAAATCCTGATACAATTCCTGCGTCCGGGAATACAAGTGCGGCTGGAATACTGCCACGACCCGTCGTTTAGGCCACCCTTTTTTGATCGCCTGCAAAGTAGCCTTAACTTCAGTTGGATGATGCGCGTAATCATCAATTATAAGCAGGTCTTCATCTTCATATTTGACCTGAAATCTTCGGAATATTCCGGTGTACTTTTTCAATCCGTTTTTGATGGACTCAAAATCCATTTCCAGTTCCAGACCGATGGCAATGGAGGCGAGAGCGTTGCGAATGTTGTGCTCACCCGGCGCTTTGATGGAAACCCGGCCGAGTTCCTTTTCTTCATAATAGACTGTAAAGGAGCTTTTCATGGCCCCCTGTTTGGCATCCACGGCGCGTACTTTGGCCTGCGGTGTAAATCCGTAGCTGATCATCCTCCGGTCGATTCTCGGAATGATACTGCGTACCATGGGATCGTCGAGGCAAACCACCACAGCCCCGTAAAACGGAACTTTGTTGGCAAACTCCACAAACGCATTCTTGATATCCTCGTCATCATCGTAGATATCCATGTGTTCAACATCCACGTTGGTGATCACGGCCAGGGATGGCGATAAGCGCAGAAACGTGCGGTCAAACTCATCCGCTTCCACGATGATGATATCACCGCTGCCGACCACCGCATTGGTTTTGTCGAAACTGTGTACCCGGCCGCCCACAATGATCGTCGGGTCAAAATCGCCGGCCTGAACAACCAGGCCGGTCATGGTAGTTGTGGTGGTTTTCCCGTGCGTGCCGGCTATGCCGATGCCATATTTCATGCGCATCAGCTCGGCAAGCATCTCCGCACGTTTGATCACCGGAATCCCCCGCTCCATTGCGGTGCGGGTTTCGAGGTTTTCCTCAGCCTGAACCGCGCTGGTATAAACCACCACATCAGCTCCCTCAATATTGGAGCCGGAATGCCCGACATAGATTTTGGCGCCCAGTTTGGCCAGCCGTTCGGTAGTTTCAGAAACACTGCCATCGGAACCGGTTACCTTATATCCCCGCTGCAGCAGTATTTCCGCCATCCCGCTCATACCAATCCCCCCGATCCCTACCATGTGGATATGGCGGGTTTTGCCGAATACGGGTTGTGTCTGAACGGATTTCGTCATGCTTCTGCCGGAGTTTTTGTGGTGATCAAGGTTAACATATCTTCTGCGATCTGCCGTGAGGCATCGGGTTTACTGAGACTTAAAGCGTTTTTTCTCATTTTGGCAAGCCGTTCGGGATTCTCAAATAATTCAGTTATCCGGGCTGCCAGCTGATCCTCGGCATGATCATCACGAAGTAACTGCGCCGCGCCTTTGGCTACCAATTCATTGGCGTTTTTGGTTTGATGATCCCCGGCCACATTGGGTGAGGGAATCATAACCGAGGGCGTACCGGTAAGCATCAGTTCTGCACACGAAATAGCCCCGGCACGACTAACAGCCAAATCGGCTATAGCATAGGCACTGCTCATGTCTTCCACGAAAGGTTGCAGCCGCAGATTCTTATAATCTACCGGATTGATTTTCGAGACGATCTGCTCATAATAATGCTTGCCGCACTGCCAGATCACCTGCAATCCTGATTCGTCATGCAAGTGTTTCAAATTTTTGATCATGGCCCTGTTAATCGTCAGGGCTCCCCCACTTCCCCCGAGTACAAGCAGGGTATTTTTGGCCGGATCAAGGCTCCACAACTGCGCGGCTTTATTTCTGTTGATATCAGCCAGACGGGTACGAACCGGATTGCCGTACATTCGGACCTTGTTTTTCTCGAAGTATTCCCCGGCTTCCTCAAAAGCGGTGTAAACACGCTGTGCTTTGGGTCCCAGTTTGCGGTTGGTCCAACCGGGAAAACTGTTTTGCTCCTGAATGCATACCTGAACTTGCTTCGCAGCGGCTGCCCAGCCTACAGGGCCGGCGGCAAACCCTCCGCATGAGAGCATCAGCTGTGGCCGGAACTTTTTAATGATTCGGCGGCTCTGCATCATACTAACCAGCAACTTAATCGGGAACAGCAGATTTTGCGGGGTTAAACGGCGGTGAAATCCGCTGATCCAGATATCGGTGATCTTATAACCGGCTTTGGGTACCGCCTCCCATTCCATTCGATCTTTTGTGCCTACAAACAGCAATTCAACCGAATCGTTGAGTTCTCGCAGTGCATCGGCAATGGCGATGGCGGGATAAACATGTCCGCCGGTTCCTCCGGCTGCTATCAGTATTCTCGGACCACTCATGCGGCACCTCCCCTCTGCTGTTTGGAGATATTCAGCAGCACACCGATCATCATTCCGGTAAACAACATGCTGGTACCTCCATAGCTGACAAACGGCATCGGCAGGCCGGTTACCGGGAACAAGCCTGTTGCTACGGCCGCATTTACAAATCCGTAAAGCGTCACCATTAATGTCGCTGCCACTGCAAGCAGCACCCCGGTTTCATCAACAGCCCTTCTGGCGATGAAAACCAATCCGCGGAAAAGGATCACAACATATAATCCCAGTATGAATATAGCCCCGATCAACCCGTACTCTTCGGTGATTATGGCGTAGATAAAATCATTGTAAGGTGCCGGCAGGAAATCCCGCTGAGAACTTTTCCCCATACCGACCCCGAACAGCTGCCCCTGCGCGACGGCAATCTGTGCCTGCTGCGCCTGATAGCCGGCCTCCTGAACAAGTCCGTCACTATTTATATGGACAACCTGCTCAACATAGTTGGATACCCGGCTTTGCCGCTCCGGTGACTGCATCAACAGAGCTCCTGCTCCGAGGATGCCAACCA
>SLQI01000284.1 GCA_007131535.1 Balneolales bacterium
GCTGATCCGGAAAATAGGTATCCGATCCCTGCAGAAAGTATACCGATTTCAGTTCACCTTTTTTAACCTCATTAAGTACCTGACGGTACAGTTTTATACTGTCAACTCCTTTTGCCGCCATATGTAGTTCGGTTGAATTTTACTTTAATTCAGTTCTACGGATACAAACGACCCATCATCCTCGGAAACGGGATGGCTTCACGAACGTGCTTTATACCGCAAATCCAGCATACAGCCCGCTCCAGCCCCAGACCGAAACCGGAGTGCGGTACGGAACCGAATTTTCGAAGATCCATATACCAACGGAACGCGTCTTCGGGCAGATCGTGCTCTTGAATACGCTTGCGAAGGATATCCGGGTCGTCTTCACGCTGCCCGCCTCCGACAATTTCTCCATAGCCCTCCGGAGCCAGCACGTCTACTCCCAGGGCTACTTTTTCATCCTGCGCATCGCGCTTCATATAAAATGCCTTAACCTCAGCCGGATAGCCGTGCACCATGATTGGCCGGTCAAAATGCATGGTGAGTATGGTTTCATCACTTCCACCAAAATCCTCACCCCATTTGATATTCAGGGCTTTTTCCCGCCAGTGCGGGATGTTGCGCAGATCCTCTTCGATATCGTCGGTACGCATGTTGATTTCCCGCAGCCGCTTGTCAATTTGTACTTTTCGCCCCTTTTTGGCCTGACCGTACTCTTTTTCAAGTTTTTCCTTTTCTTCTAAAAGTTTTTCCTGCTCGCTTTTTCGGGAAGCTTCCATTTCATCCAGCATTTGCCGGGTCTTGTCGGAATTGAGCAGCTCTATAGCCTCGGTGTAAGTTAGTCTGGGAAACGGAGCCTGCACTTTTTCGAGCACCTCTTTATTTCGCTCGAGAATATCCAGCTCCTCGCTGCAGTTTTTCAGCACGCGCTGAACTACGTAGGCGAGCATTTCTTCGGCAAGTTCCATGTTCATATCGAGATCATAGAAGGCCATTTCCGGCTCAATCATCCAGAACTCGGTTAGATGCCGGCGGGTTTTGCTTTTCTCAGCCCGGAAAGTCGGGCCGAAGGTGTAAATCTTCCCGTGAGCCATTGCCATCGCTTCCCCGTAGAGCTGTCCGGATTGAGTCAGGTAGGCCTGATCCTCAAAATACTCCGTACTGAACAGTGTGGTTGTTCCCTCGGCGGCATTCCCGGTAAAAACGGGAGCATCCATCTGGATGAACCCCTTGTTCTGAAAAAACTCATGCAGACTGAAAATAATCTCATTTCGTACCCGCATAATAGCCCACTGGCGACGGCTTCGCAGCCAGAGGTGCCGGTTTTCCATCAGAAATTCAATGCCGTGTTCTTTCGGGGTGATGGGATATCCGTCCGCTACTTGAAAAACCGATATATCCGAGACATGCAATTCATGCCCTCCGACACTTCGCTCATCGGCAGTCACATTTCCGGTGATTGAAACCGAACTCTCCTGAGTCAGCTCTGAGGCTTTTTCCCAGACTTCATCACTGACATCATCTTTGTTCACAATACATTGACACAATCCGGTTCCGTCCCGGATTACCAGAAATATTAATTTTTTGCTCGACCGGGTATTGTAAACCCACCCCTTTAATTCGGCCTGTTGATCTACATGATTGGCTAACTCATTAATATATACCATGAAAGCAATACCTTCGTGCTGGTGGTTAACTTTTAGGAAATAACTTGCGATACTTCTCAAATTCGCCCCAAAGTTACAGCAGAATTTATTACGGTCAAGGGAAAATTTTGCAGGGGTTTCGGATTGAGTGTTTACCCAAACTCCTGCCTGAGAATTGCACATCGCAAATCATGGTCCTTAAAATCACAAATCTGAACTCGTTAATCTGCTATCGTTAATCCGTTAAAACCATGGTAGATGTCCGAGGTTAGTCAAAAAGGTTAGCCGTTGTCCGGATACCGGGGAATCTCCGGCGGATTTCAGATTAACGATTTTTAATTTTTGATTTGTGATTGAATGGCATAAAAAAAGACAGGGGGATTTCAGGAAATTCTGCAGTTATAACCCGGTAAATAAATTACCAGGAGCAACCCTTGGCACTTACAAATTGCAGTATACCCGAATCCACCCTGTCACCATCCACCACAAAGGCAATATGTATAATAGGATAATTGCTATACCTTGGGCAATAGCAAAAATTAAGATTTCTTAATAGTTATTATGGGAACCGTACCCCCTGAAAGTCACCTACATTTACCGGTGAAACCGAAGCTCCGAATTCCCGGTTTATAATTTCGATGATCTCATTGGCCAGCTGTGCATTACCGCGATCGGCAAGATGAATACCATCGAGCGAGTACAGGCCACCCGAAACAAATTCAGAAGTAAGTACGGCTCCGTCGAACAAAATACCGGCTTCAGTACGCTCGAGCATATCCGGAACATCCAGTACCGGAATGTCCATCTCTTCGGCAACCGAACTCAGAATGGAGTTAAATTCTTCGGTTGTCTGCCTCGCGATTTCGGCCTGGGTATCCCTCAACGTATATTCATCAGGAATCGGAGCGGCGGTGCCCCATCCCGGCCCTTCCGGCGGAGGTTGCAATGAATCCAGCGGTACGGTAAACAGTATTTTATCTTCTTCGGTGGCCATGCGAAATTTCAAGTCGTCAGAACCTGCAAATACCTCCATATCAGGATCTTCGATGACAAATCCATTGGCTCCTTCCTGAAAATCAGGAATGTAACTTTCCCTGTCCGGTAAATATCCCGGAAGGGCTTCATCATAGCCGTCTATGAGAGCTTGGGCCTGCTCTTCGGTAAGTTCCAGGCCGTTCCAGGGAATAATATTAAACACCGGTACCCTGGTGACTTCCGGTACATTCAGCACTAACCCTTTGGCTCCGTTTGCCGTCAATTGGCTTAACAGGGTTTCAATGCTGTCCTCAAAAACATCGGTTGGGGTAATGTCGTTGGTTTCCATGCCTCCTTCGGCATCACCGGTGCCTCCGGACATTGCCCAGCCCAGGATGTCATTACCTCCAATCCACAGGGTGAAAAAAGTGGGGTCCAATTCCGTGGCCTGCTGTAAAACCGAAGTTTCAGAATCGGCAGCAAATCTGCCGTAAAACGGGTTATGATCGGCATAGTCATCCATAAGTAAGTGGTATGATTTTGCCCCCGGTACACCAAGATTATTGAAAGGACCCTGATCGGCGATACTCTCAGAAAAAATATCCTGACCTTGCTCAGCTTTTGGTACCGGCATAAAACTTCCGTCCGGCGCCTGGCTCAGAATGAGTCTTGCGTTCCCATGCTGATCCGAGCCCACTCCCGGTTCAACCAGTGGCTGCGTAAACGACCCGCCGCCCGCTTCCAGAAATTGGGTTGCCAGCAAATTGGGAAACGAAGTTAGCTGCGCATCCCGATACAGTGCATTATCCGCATATCCTGCTGTAAGTGAATTGCCCACGGCAACATAGCGTGAAAAATCAGCGTCGCCCGGTACCGGAACCGGCTCATCAAACACCGGCTCACAAGAGGTTAGCAGTGTCGCTGTCAGAACAGTAAAGCAAAGAAGTTTAAGAATTTTTTGAACAGCCATAACCAAACTTTTTAAAATGTGTATTCAACAGAAATGCCGGGAATCCAGGCGATGGTTTGGAAGGTACCTACAGGAACCTGACCAAGTGTACCCGCTTCTACCGTATGTTCTTCGGTTTGCTCTCGCTCCTGTGAGCGTAAATACATCAGGGACATATTTACCCCGAGGTTATCGGTTAGTTGATGGGTCAGCCCTGCTGTAAATGATATCCGGTCGGAATCCGGAGTTTCGGGTGTCATGTATCCGTCCTGAACCGGTGTCATATCATAAAATACCCCGGCTCTTAATTGGGTTTGCCGGGAAAGTTCATATTCTCCGCCGAGCCGGAAGATCCAGGAGTCTTCATAATTTCTCGGTTCTCTCGAATCCTGCAGCTGTTCTGTATTTTCCCCAAAATCAAGGTGTAGTTCTTCGTAAGCATCCCATCCGGTGAGATCTGCTTGTGCAGCTATTGTAATCTCCTCGCTCAAATCTGCAGATAGTCCGAAACTTAACACCCAGGGTAATGGCAGTGATGCTGTGAAGGTATTTTCAGGCGGGAAGCCACCCTCTATCGACGACGGTACAGAGAACCAGGCATCTCCATCTTCTACTTCCATATCAAGCTGAGATCGATACCCGACTCCAACCGTAACTTCCGGAACCGGACGTATCATCAAACCCAGATTATAGCCTATAGCCGTAGCGTCTCCGTCCAGTTCTACCCTGGCATAATTCCCGTCCTGATCAGCTATCGGTAAATTACGCTGCAGGTTAACGGCACCATAACCGTAAATCAACCCGGCTCCTACACCAATTATATCATTAAACTGGTAACCAATGCTTGGCTGTATATAAACGGATTGCAGGGATATCTCCTGCAGAAAAAACTGATTCTTCCAGCCCTCCGGCCATACAACCGAGCTACCATATGGAGTATAAACCGACAATCCGACACCCCAGTTACCGGGAATCAGATCGTCTGTCCGAAAAACACTGTGAAAGTTAAATGGATAATTGACCCCAAACTCGGTATTCTCCCGGTAGGTAGATGGTGCCGGGGCCAGATAGCCGGTATCAATAAAAGTAAAACTGGAGCCTCCGACGATACCGGAGTTCGGAATAAACCCGGCAGCTCCGGGGTTAAATGCGAGGTTGGCGGCATCCCGCGCATAAGGTGTGCCGATATGTGCCATTCCGATTTGACGAATACCGAACAGATTGAGCTGATACCCCCCTCCGCGGGCTTCCATACTCACCATAGTGAGTAGGAGCAGAACAAGAGCCAATTTTTTCATTTGTCAAATGATTTTAGTTATGATAAAGATGTATGGTAAAGTAAGTTTACACTCGTTTCACAATTAAGCAAAAACAGGAAACATTACCTCCTACAACATTTCCAACTACCGTCCTCAGAAACTTATGGCCGTTATAATGATAGCCGCTTAATAACCAATGGCGGTTAAGTTAACTGTGTTAACAATTACAATTTATACATAAAATTTTAAATACGC
The DNA here is from genome assembly GCA_007131535.1 of Balneolales bacterium. Classification (GTDB taxonomy): domain Bacteria; phylum Bacteroidota; class Rhodothermia; order Balneolales; family Natronogracilivirgulaceae; genus SLJN01. The sequence goes on from SLQI01000284.1 coordinate 5,067, forward strand.
ACTTAACAATATTACTATGCCGGAACTTAAAGTAAATGGTACCAGCATCTATTATGAAGATACAGGTGGTGACAAACCGGTAATTCTGTTTGCACACGGCCTGCTATTCAGCAGTCAGATGTTCGAATTTCAGATAGAAAGGCTGGTAGATGAGTACCGGTGTATCAGTTTTGATTTTCGCGGGCAGGGACTCAGTGATTCTCCGACCTCGGGTTATGATATGGATAGCATTACGGAAGACACGCTGCAGCTCATCCGGGAACTCGACATCGCTCCGGTCCATTTTGCCGGATTGTCTATGGGCGGGTATGTTGGTCTGCAGTTAGCCGCACGCCACCCGGAATTGCTAAAATCGCTGACTTTGATGGCAACTTCTGCTGAGGCTATCTCAAAGGAAGATTACAAGCGGTATAAGCGCTTGAGTTTTATAGGTCGATGGCTGGGGTATACCCTTGTAAGCGGAGAAATTATGCGCAGGCTGTTCGGGCCGGTATTCCGGGAGGATCCCAAACTGTACCGGGAACAGCTGATCTGGCGAAACCGTCTTCTATCCAATAACCGGAAAGGAATTGCAAAAGCCGTAAACGGTGCGATCAACCGGCAGGATATCAGCGAAAGTCTGCATCTGATCAACACGCCGACACTGATATTGGTAGGAGAAGATGATGAAATCACGCCGACCGATCACGCGGAGCGAATGAAAAACCGGCTTCGGAATGCCTCAATGGTGGTCATTCCGCAAGCCGGACACATGCTATCGGCCGAAGCCCCGGATGAGGTGTGTGATTATATGCTGGATCATCTCCGCAAGGTGGATGGAACACACAAACCTCAATCTTGAAATGATGGTGTAGAACAGCCGGTTATTTGACCACCAGGTTCACAATTTTTCCGGGCACGAAGATTTCTTTCACAAGTTCACCTCCACTCAGGTGCTTCTTAACCCCGTCCTCAGATTTTGCCTGTTCAAGCACATACGCTTTATCGTCAGCTTTATCCGCCGGAACTTCGATTTGCCCTCTCACTTTTCCGTTTACCTGCACAGCGTATACTTTGGTTTCACTTTGCAGCCATTTTTCCTCATACTCCGGCCATGGTTCATAGGCAATCGTATGCTGCCCACCCAAACGGCACCATAATTCTTCTGAAATATGGGGAGCGAATGGTGAAAGCAACAGTACAAAAGGTTTAAGTATGGAAACGGGCCTTGTATCCCATTTCAGCGCATCATTGTTAAAAACCATGAGCGCGGATATGGCCGTGTTATAACGGCCATTCTCAATATCATCCGTCACTTTTTTAATGGTCTGATGCAGCGCCCGCAATTGATCTTTGGTAGGTTCAGCTTCTTGCACTTCTTTGTTCAATTCGCCGGTTTGTTCGTCCACCATCATGTTCCAAACTCTGCGGAGAAAACGGTATACCCCCTCGACACCCCGCATACTCCAGGGTTTTACCTGCTCCAGTGGACCCATAAACATTTCATAGAGTCTAAGGGAGTCAGCGCCGTATTCCCGGATTACATCATCCGGGTTGATGACGTTGCCCCGGGATTTCGACATTTTGTGAGATTTGGCCTCGACGGTGATATCAGTGCCTTTGAGTACAAAGTCGTTGCCCTTTTTCTCCACGTCGTCTTCGGTCAGGCTGATGCGCTCAAGATCCTCCCGTCCATTCGCCTCTTCGGCCGGGATATAATCTCCGTTTGATTTAAACGCCGTAAACTCCATTTCACCGAGGATCATCCCCTGGTTTACCAATCTCTGAAACGGCTCTTTGGTGCTTACCACTCCGATATCATACAATACCTTGTGCCAGAAACGCGCATACAAAAGGTGCAGTACAGCATGTTCAGCGCCTCCAACATACATATCTACCGGCAACCAGTATTTTTCAAGTTCCGGGTCGACCGGGGCTTTTTCATAATCGGGGCTGATATAACGCAAATAGTACCAGCAGGAGCCGGCCCATTGCGGCATGGTATTGGTTTCGCGCCGTGCCGGTTTACCGGTTTCGGGATCGGTGGTGTTTACCCATTCATCAATGTTGGCAAGCGGGGACTCCCCTGTACCACTGGGTTTGTAAGTATCAACTTCCGGAAGTAAAACCGGCAGTTCTTCTTCCGAGACCGGTTTGGCTTCACCGTCTATATGGATGATCGGGATGGGCTCTCCCCAGTACCGCTGGCGGGAGAACAGCCAATCCCGCAATTTATAAGTAACCGAGTACTTACCGAGATTTTTCTTCTCAAGCCACTCATTAATTCGTTTGATGGCTTTATCAACAGGAAGACCATCCAGAGAAACTTCGTCATTGGAGGAGTTAACCAGCTCCCCTTCTTCGGTATCGATAAAGGCTTCTTTGGTGACATCCCCCCCTTTTACCACTTCGACTATCGGAAGCTCATAACGTCGGGCAAAGTCCCAGTCTCGTTCATCGTGGCCGGGAACCGCCATGATGGCGCCGGTACCATAGCCCATCAATACATAATCGGCTACCCAAATAGGGATCTGTTTGCCGGTTGCCGGGTTAATCGCATATCCTCCCGTAAATACACCGGTTTTGTCGCGATTCAACTCCGTGCGATCCAGTTCAGACTTTCGTGCCGCTTCTTCCTTATAGGCATCCACCTCAGAGCGTTGGCTGTCTGTCGTGATCTTTTCTACCAATTCATGTTCCGGCGCCAGAACCATGTAGGTCGCTCCGAAAATCGTATCCGGCCGGGTCGTAAATACTTCTATGGTTTCATCAATACCATCAACCGGGAAAAAGATATCCGCCCCTTCAGACTTTCCTATCCAGTTGCGCTGCATTTCCTTAACGGATTCCGGCCAATCTAGTTCGTCGAGATCTTCCAAGAGCCGCTCGGCATATTCGGTGATTTTCAGCATCCACTGGCGCATGGGCTTGCGAATAACCGGAAATCCGCCGACTTCACTTTTCCCGTCGATAACCTCTTCATTGGCCAGTACCGTACCAAGATCCGGGCACCAATTTACCGGAACATCAGCTTGATAAGCCAGTCCTTTTTTAAAGAGCTGCAGAAATATCCACTGCGTCCACTTATAGTATTCGGGATCGGTGGTATCCACTTCTCTGTCCCAATCGTAGCTAAAACCCAGAGCCTGGAGCTGTCTTCTGAAATGATCAATATTGGCGCGCGTGGTCTCTCTCGGATGAGTTCCGGTTTTAACGGCATACTGTTCGGCCGGCAATCCGAAAGCATCCCAGCCAATCGGGTGCAAAACATTGTACCCGTTCATTCGCTTATACCGGGCGATAATATCGGTAGCCGTATATCCTTCAGGATGGCCTACATGCAGCCCGCTGCTGCTGGGATAGGGAAACATATCCAGCACATAATATTTTTTGCGGGACTTATCTTGCGTGTCGGTTTTAAATGTTTTGTTTTCGAGCCAGTAATCTTGCCACTTCTTTTCAATTTTTGCCGGATTGTAATCGCTCATTCGTGATCTAAAGGAAATTTTATTTGTGAACAGACTATTGTTTAGCCTTCAAAGATAATATAAAATCCAGTGAAGTTCATTGAAGTAAACCGCCTTACTTTAGCCGGTATTTTCAGGCCAGCGGATTTTAAAATTTCAGCTAACGCAGATACCGCTCAAAAGGACAGGTTTGAAGAGCCTTTTTCTATCGCGATCGGATATTGACCACAATGTTAAACCGGATATCCTGATCCGTTCGGGGGAATACATTACTGGATTTGGGGAGAAGCCGGCGGTAATTATACTCAAAGTTGACGGTGATAGTCTGGGAGAATTGGTATCCGATTCTCGGTGCAATATTAATGCGTGTATCTCCCTGCTCTTCCGGCTCAGCATGGCTGAATGATGCGGGGTCTTCCGTACCGGTTAGATCCGGTTGTGAAAACACTTCTCCAAGATCCTGATTAAGGCGGTAAATCAACCGGAGATCCTGATTATAACTAAAGGTTAATCCGAGGTCTATCTGATTTGAGAAACGCCGCAGGAATGGAAGCCTGAAACCCTGTTGGCTATAATTAGCTGTGAACCTGACACCCCGTGAGATCTGCTCAGTTATATTATTATTGGAAAGGCTGAAGCTTACCACTTTGCTATAGTTATAATCGAGATTGGTACGGAGTCCGCCCGACCAGTTCAGGTTCAACCCGGCCATTGGTGAAAACCGCCGTTCCATATTCATTGAACCGGGTTGATAGTCCGAACGAAACGTTTGGATAGTATACTGTCCGATGTTGCGGCTCACTTCCTGCCCCGCATCGATATTACGTTCCCAACTCATTCTGAAACGCCCGCTGAACGAGTGGTTCAGCGACGCTGAAGTAAGATAGTCGCTAATAAAAGGCAAATGCTGTTCAAGTCCCGACCAGTTGACACTCCAGCTGGGCAGCGGTAAGGGGATAAATCCGAGCCTGCCGTATTCCGAAGATCCGAAAGTCAGGTAGGCTTCCCGGAAATCAGTATTGAGGCTATTAGAACGCAGCATTGCACGAGCAGGATCGGGCTGATTGATTAGGCCGTTTTCGAGATCACTTAAACCCCGTTCAATTTGGCGGCGAAACAGCTTGGTATAACCACTTCCAAAACTCCAGACATGAGCGGCAATATTGCCGGATTCATTCACACTGGTGTTTATTTCATCCATATGTACCCTGAAGGAGGTGCGCCGGGTCTCATCCCAGCCTACGTTCCAATCCAGATCCACACGTATATTGCTAAACGGCTGCAATCCGGTTCTCACACTGATATCATCATTTTCTGTGATACTCTGATCGAAGTTGAAAATCTCATCGGGTGTGGGTGGCCGGGCAATTTGTGATTCCGGGATATTTTGACTGAAACCGGTGCGGTAGGAAAACGGGGGAGAAAAATCGGTATCCCGCTCATCATTAAACATGTGGTAAATCCGGGTTCCGCCGGTATACCCTCCCTGAGAAGAGTTAACCGATGTACTGTAGCTGATATTAAGATCCCGCAGACTAAATATGGCCAGCAAAAATCTTCGTCCGATATATAGCAGATCATCCTCCGCATCCCGTTCCGGCAGCTGCTCTTCGAGTTCTTGCCGGGTTTCATCATCCTCAGCCTCTTCCATCTCTTCTCTGATCCGATCCCGCTCATCACGGCGCTGTTGGCGCTCCTGCTGTGCTTCTGCATCGGCTTCCTGAAGGCGTTCGTACAAAGAAATGCGTTCCAGCAGATTCTGGGTGCGAATAACCGGACTGTGATCAAGGCTGAAATTATTACCGATACCTGCTCCCAGGCCGGAACCTTCCGGACTGTTGCGCCAACTAAATGATCCTCTGTATGACAGATCATATTGAAACCAGTCCAGGTAATCCAGGTTACGGAGATTCGGACTCCAGCTCGTCATATAACTTTCCTGATACTCCGACCGTCTCGGCTGTATTTGTTGATCAAAAATGACATCACTAAAAACATCTAACGACGGGCGGATTTTAAATGCATCAATATCCTCGAATTCCTCTATAGCAATATTGGACATATCCAGGGACGAGGAGGTGTTGAATGAAGAATTAATGGACCGGGTTAGGCTGTAATTAAAGCTCAGGTTAGTATTGAGATTAAAGCTGTGACGTTGAGAAAGATCCGCTGGTTCATCCCCGAAAATGCGCTCCCTGCTTTCGGAGTAATTGCGCTGAATATTGGCCCCGGTACTGAAGTTTGTAGGCAGATATGAAAATCCAACATCCGAGAATGCGTCAAATACCGGCCAGTCTTCCATAAACCGAAACGGGTGGAGCCGGCTTATCTCAGGTAAACGCAGGCTGTAATCGGCTGAAGTCCTGTAGTTCCAGGAATCATTAAAAACATAATTCGGACTTTTCATCTGGTCCATGTTGTAAACATAACTGAACCTGATGTTATCCAGGGTATACTGTAAAAACGGTGATTGCGAATTGCTTTTAGAGATATTGGACAAGTTAATCGAATAGCTTTCTTCGTGGGTTCGTACCTGACCAAGCATAGCTTCGATTTCAGCTTCCTGTTCTTCATCGGATAAACCACTGGTGCGAACTGCATCTTCGAAATCCGAAAAGCGAATATCTCCCTGATGAGGCAGATATCGAGGTGTTCGCATTCTGCGGCTGCCCGAAAGTGCAAGCGGGATATTCCAACCATACCGCTCCGGAATAAACCGGTGCAGATTGATATCGGTTGAGAGATTATACGACTCCTGGTCACTGGTTTGACGTTGGCCAAGACCGGAATCTAATGGACCGAAACCGTCGGTTGACCGATTGTAACGTGCGTTAACTCTCGCAAAGTCAGCCAGATCAATCCGGGCATTGACATTTGCCGCCCATCCCTGTTCGTCTTCAAAACCGGAAACTCTTAACTCATTAATCCACACTTCTGCATCGAGGTTGGGTACGCCTCTGCCGTTTTCGTCTCCGTGCGGATTCCTGACCCCTACCGCAAAATCGGTAACTCTTCCGAGAGATGGATTACCCTTTACAGCTATTTTAGCTCCCGGCGCGGCATCTTCGAGCAGATCATCACGCACATAAATTTCATCAAGATCTACATCATCAAGATCTCTGGCTTGTTTAAGTGCATTTAATGCTGAAAGCACAATATTGACATTATTGGAATCCGGCATCCAGACCCGGTCGGATTCTTCGCGCTCGGTGGCCGAATCCAGCCCGGTGCCGTCTTCCCCGCCAATCTGCTGAAAGGCATAATGGGGATCCGTCGGGCTGATCGGCTGCCGGTATTCGTAGTAGTTGGACTCTAAATCATTCCCAAACCGTAATACCAGTTCAATATCTTCCCGGCGTTCGTATCCTTCACCGTGGACGAACATCCTTAGATTATCGTAATTCAACAGATCCAGAGCTTCGGTATAATTGCGCCTTATAAAACGAGTATCTCCGGACCGCAGATTCTCGACATTGAGCTGAAGTGACTGCTCATTACCCCGCGTTTGCTCCTGTTGGGTTCGATCTACAGGGCGAATCGCACCGATGGGAGTCCGGTATGGAATAGGCTGGCGATTGGCATTTTCTTCAATATTAATTGTAGCCACCTGGAAGTTGGTTCCATTGTTATCGATCTCGCTCAACTCAGGTGCAAGCTGCCATTGATTACCCACGAGCTCCATACTGGCAAATCGCGCCGTGAACGGTTCTTCATAACCACTCATCCACATACGGATATGACTGACACGCTCAAGGTCATCTATATTTCCAACTCTGCGCTCATATTCCCGCAAAGGAATACGGATTAGATACCAGCGATCAGCCGGATTGGGCCCCTCTACTTTATCCACCACATAATTGTCCCCGATACTCAGGGCTGAAGTATCCGCCGGATTAAAATTAACTTCGTATTGAAAGTAAGAATCTTCCGTATTCAGTCGGGCATTGTTTAGCAATCCTTCTGTATTGGGACGGTTAGTTACAGGTCTGCGGTTTCCTTCGGAAAGAGCGTTTCCTTCATAATAGCCATGCATCCGATGGAAGCGTTTATGTAGCGGCTTGCCCTCCATTTGCGCTTCTTCAAAATACACGAACTGGTCATTAGAAGGGTCATCGAGAATTCGCTGTAACATCTCGGGGTCATCGGCAAAGCTATCTTCCATGCGGTTCAAAAAATCAGCAAAAAGAACCTGTTCGCTGAACTCGCCGTCTCCGGAGACAGCTCCGTCCAGACCAACGTTCTCCTCGGCAATGGTTTCGGATGAAAACTGCCCCGTCATATCAGGAGTAGGGCGGCCGACATAGGAGCGTCCGCGTGCGTCTTGTTCCCGGTTACGTGCTCTGGCCAGGCCGTCCTCCGTATTCAGTACGCCGGTTGCCATGACGTCTTCATTTATCGTACCGACATCGATATAAAGTGTTCCGCTATAATCCTCAATATCGGCCGGGCGCCCTTCACGACCTTCCGGGAGCATTGGCTGTACCCAGAACTCAAGAAATTCGATATTATCCCGTCTGAAGTTATCCTGACCGCTGGGCAGCGTGGTTGTCATCCCCCCCCACATCTCACTTCTGCGGTTTTCCAGTAGATCCCGAAGTTCATAGTTATAGTTGTAGGGTCCACGATCGTGCGGATTATAGTAGACATCGAGTGTCTGCAAACGATCCTCTCCTCTTTGCACATCACGGTTCGGGAATACGTCCTGTACGGCTACCGGTTGGGTTTCGGGATAGTCCCCCGGATTTACCCCGGTTAATCGTTGAATGGCTCTCGGTACACTATACCATGAAAACTGGGCCCTCATATCCGATCGCTGAACATGATCATCCAGGCTCGTGGCGGGGTTATCCATATCATCATCATAACCCGGGATACCTTTGGGCGCCGCCGCAAGATGCCATCGACCGGCACGGGAGAGGTCGATCGTCCGACGGGAGCCTTCAAAATGATCAATGTAAGAAATGCCACGTTCTTCATCCGGGAAAAGCTGGCCGTCATCAATTGCTCTGCGAACCGCCGGTGGGTGAGATACATCCGGGCGCAATTGCGCGAATTCCCCGCTGATGGAAATCCGTGATTCTTCCCGGGTTGATAAAATCGGGAGCCAGTCCAGTGCTCGGGTCAACCACGGAGCTTCAAACTCAGCACTTCCGTCAAATCCGAAAATAGAACTGTTAACCGGCTCATCACCAACCAGTAGTTTGTCCTGATTAGGCCGTTCTCTCAAACTAAAATAGGTACCACCGAAATTAATATTTTCAGCGACCTCGTAATTTGCTCGCAGCCCGGTAAACGTTGTCTGCTGAATTTGAACCGCCTGCTGGTTTTCGTAGTCAATTTCAATTTCCTGGCCCGACTGCAAATAGCGATCATTCGTAATGATGATACTGCCAATGGAGTAATCCACCTCGTAATCGGTGCCTTCAGTTAACTCAACTCCGTTTGCCGTTACCGATACAGACCCTTCGACGAGTGCATAGCCAAGATTAAAACTTTCCTGAACACCTCCCCGGCTAACCCCTTTCATTTCATATATATTATTTCGGGAGCGCTGGCGGGCATTGGTCCTTGTTTCCGTATACAGTTCCGGAAATGCATATTGATCTATGGCTTCTTCCACATCATCCGGGGGCAGGTCGCTTTCTTCGTAGATTTCTTTAATACGCTCTCCGAACGGCTCCAGATAGGGGAATACAATTCTTCCGTTCCGTGCATCCAAGGTTCCGGTGTTAAAATCGAGCTCATTATTCGGACTGGGTTCTCCCTGGCTGTTTACCCGGTCCAGGCCGAGGTGCTGTAATAACCTTCCGCCAACCGATGGCAGGCCGGTTTGGTCGGTATTACCTCCGGTATAGTACAGATCAAGCTCAATATCTTCGGGGCGCAGATCAGTGGCATTAAGTGAGTAGACGTTTCTCATCATCAGAGGCCAGGCAGAGCTTGTGGTACTTAGATTGGATGGTCGCAGAAGTTTCAGGTACAACCGGTCGCTGCCCCCTTCATTTATCTCCCCGACATTAACAACTTCACCTGCAGCATTCCGGTACGCGAACGAAACCGCAACGGCCTGGCGATCAGAGATATTGGTTTCCAGCGAGATATAACCAAGGGTTTCATTAAACGTATAATCCTGCCCTTCACGAAGCGGAACAAAATATCCATCTTCAAACTCGTCACTGGCTACGTCGAGATCAGAGGCTGAAACAGATACATCCGGATCACGGAAATTATCCAGCAAACCATCATCAAACGGATCCAGATTCTGATCGGGAGGTGCGAAGCCATCCCCTTCTTCCACCGTACCGAGATCGGTTAGCGCTATAGCCCTGCGTTGATCATCTTCAGCCTCAGCGGAAATATTGAGCACATATACATCCATCCGGGTAATTTCAAATATCCGGGTACTTACAACCGGATCGGCCATTGCTCCTTCAAATTCCTGCCGCGAAAAAAAGTCGAGAAAGAAGTGCCGGTCTTCCTGATAGTCTGTCGGACGAAGAGAAATATCGGATTCCGTTGTACCACCGGATATGGTTTGAGTCTGGCTGTCTCCCTCCTGCTGTGATATAATCCCGCTGAGCGTCAACGGCCCGAATTGCGCTTCGGAACGAATTCCGAACAGAGCCGATCCTCCACGGATAAGAGAGTTACCGGTGCTCATGGAAACATTGCCCAGCTCTATGGATTGAATGATTTCATCCTCATATCCTTCGTAAACAATATTTAAGCGGTTTTGCCAGTCGAAAGATCGCTCGGTATCCCAGTCGGTTCGGATGAATAATTTATCCCCTATCGTTCCCTCAATATTTAACTGCAGGTTCTGATTGAAAAGCGGATCAATTCTGCGTTGTTGATCGGGTGGCAGAGCGGGATCCATGGTCTCCTGGATAGACACCCCTACATCCATGTTGGCCGTTCCGGTTACACTTAGATTAACCTCCGGTCGTCCGAAAATCGTAGCAAACGCCGAGGATTCATCAACGGGTAAATCGAGCGTAAAATCCAGCAATCCCCTGCGATCATCTCTCCTGCGCTCGCTCTCTTCTACCAATCGCTTCCAGTTTTCCCTTTTTCGGTGTTCCAAACTGCGGGCTGCATATTCTTCAAACTCCATAACACGCGGCACACCAACGTCGATATCATCAATCGTACGTCTCACATGAAATCGATTAAGGCTGTCACGCTCCACGTGAGTCTGGTCTCTGGAATGATCAATTTCAATAATGGGAGAGCGCTTGCGGGGGAACGGATCAGCTGCTTCACGATACCGCGGGCGGGGAAATCGTAGTGAATCAGGAACACCGGAGTCGTCAATGCCGATTTGAGCGGCTGCCTCGGAATTGCCGCCACGCCGTTCGAGATCATCGGGTGTGTTGGCAGAGTCCGGTCTGGAGTTTTGATATTTCACCTCCATCCCCGGTTCCCGGGCATCTACGACACAATGAAAACCCATCACCAGTATTGTTACCGGTAAGAGCCCGATAAGTTTACGGATTCTGCTATTAACGAAACGCACTAAAAACCAAACTCAATGTTAGAAAGGTGTACCTGTTTTTTAAACCGTAGCACTATCGGGCAATAGGCAAAGTGGGTTAAATTTCGGGATTAAATTTTTTTTAGGTCCTTTATACAACGATATTCGTTTATCTTCGGCTGAATCCGCAGTATTTTATAATACCTCCCAACTGATTATGTACGTTAAGCCTGCGCACATGCGGTGGGGTGCATTTAAAAAATTTATCCGGTGGATGACAGCCGGGGGATTGTATACAGAATTCAATTGTATCTGCGTACGTTAATCCCTAATGATAATGGCTTTTTTGTTGTTCATCAACATTATTTTTCAAGTTATTTATTGATGAAACTGGGTTTCAACAGCTTACAGCGAGATATTTTAAAAAGGCACACGGGGCCTTTTATATTTTGCTTTGTTACTATCATGTTTTTGCTGCTGATGCAGTTCCTTATACAGTTTATCGAGCATCTGGTGGGCAAAGACATACCGTTTCTGGTTATCCTGGAGCTGATAGCCACGAACCTGGCCTATATGGTTACCCTGGCCACACCAATGGCTGTACTTGCGGCTTCTCTTATGACCTTCGGCCGGTTCGCCGAGCAGAATGAGCTCACGGCCGTAAAAGCTGCAGGCGTTCATCCCCTTCATATCATTAAACCTGTGTTAATTGCCGCTTTCGGCCTCACCATCTTTCTGGCCTGGTTTTCCGACAGTGTGCTGCCTGATGCCAACTTCAAAGCCAGGGCCCTGTTTCTCGATATCCGTATGAAACAACCCGGATTTGACCTGCAGGAAGGTACATTTTACGACGGCATTGACGGCTACACCTTTTTAGTGGAACGGGTTGATCAACAAACCGACTCACTTTACAATGTAACTTTATTTCAGGATAGTAACGACAATCGTGAGCGCGCCATCATTAAGGCATCGAAAGGTCATCTTGAAACCGATGAACAATTAATGCTGATCCGGCTGCATCTGATGGACGGCAATATTTTTCGATATTTGAGGGAGGGGCGTTCGGAGGTTCCGCTGGTAGAAGAAAGCAGCTTTTCCGATTATCATATCCGTTTTGATATGTCGGATCTGGCCTTTTCCCGAACGAACCCCGATCAACGCCGGCGGGATGGCCGCACGATGACCAGCCGTGAGATGTTGGCCAGAGTGGATACCATCCGGAAAGACAAGCGGGAAGAGCGGGAAAAACACTATGAAAACAGCCATGTAAGGCTTTTTATCAGCGACACCACCTCAGCTGAAAGTCAGTTTACCACAGTAGCTTTTAATGACCCTGAACGTACCGGTACGACCAGTTCTTCCGAATACTACGACAGCACATTTGACCCTCAACCAACAAATTTTCACGCACTATCCCACCTGAGCAGTCTCAGTGCGCAGCGCAGTATCGGAGAAATGGCCAACTCCGGGCTCCGAAGCACCCGCAGCCAGGTAGATAACCTGCACAGTAACCTGAAGTGGCGTACGGAAAATCTGGCTTCGTTTCTCGTTGAAGTTCATAAAAAAGTCTCCATTCCGGTAGCCTGTATAATATTTCTTTTGATCGGAGCCCCTCTCGGTATGCTCACTCAAAAAGGAAACATCGGTATTAATGCCCTCATCAGTACCGTTTTATTTACCTTCTACTGGATTTCCATTATCCAGGGTGAAAAACTTGCTGAGCGGCTGTATATCTCTCCGTTTGTCGGAATGTGGTTTGCCAATATCATTTTATTAATTGTGGGGCTGTATCTCGTTTTGAAGATCTCCCGCGAGTATGACATCTTTCGAATCGGTTTTAAATAGTGATATTTTGAGTTTTCTTACAATCACATATTAAATGATCAACAAATTTGATCGCTACATATTTGGAAGGCTTACATTAGTCACCTTGTCGGTGCTTGCTGTCCTGATTTTCATTTTTATCATCATCGACTTTTCTGAAAACAGCGACGATTTCACCGACCGGGGAGCCACTATGGCCGAAATCTGGCTGGATTACTACCTCAATTATATACCTGAGATGATCCGGCTGGTAACCCCTGTTGCCGTATTTGTTGCCGTATTACTAATCACCAGTCAGCTTTCACTCCGTTCCGAACTGATTGCCTTGAAAAGTGCCGGTATAAGCATGTATCGGTTTTTGGCACCGTATCTTGTATTCGCCGCCCTGGTCACCGGTATACTAAGTTATATGGATGGGTATATCGTGCCTCCCTCCAATGCGGAGCGGATAACATTTGAACGCCAGTATTTAATGGATCGCTCCGACCGCATCGAACGAAGCCGGATTTTCCGCCAGGATGCCCCTGGGCGCTACTTCATGGTCAATTATTATGCGGTTGATGAAAAAACGGCTTACCGGGTGAATGTATATCAATACAACGACGGGGAGTTGACCGAATCCATCCGGATGAATCGTATGGAGTGGAATGATGAGGATCAGAAATGGACGATGATCAACGGCTCTATTCGCACTTTTAACGAAAACGGATATGAAGTTGATGGATTCACCCGCCGGGATACCACATTTAATCTTCTGCCCAGGGATTTCGGGCGTCGCTCGTCGGATATTTATCAACTCACCTACCCTGAGATTCAATCCTACCTGGCCTCCCTTGAGCGTAGCGGTGCGAGTGGTATAAACACTCCACGGGTCCAGTTTTTCGGCAAACTATTCTACCCGTTTTCTGTGCTGATTGTAACCATTATTGGTTTCAGTATTGCGTCGGTTAAACGTAGTGGGGGCGCAGGTATCCCCATTGCTGCAGGTTTAGGCGTGAGCTTTATGTATTTGGCACTGATGAAAATAGCCGAACCCTTCGGGTATGCCGGTACTATTGACCCGCTCTATGCGGCACTGTTGCCTCATATATTTTTTTCCGTAATAGCTTTATTTTTGCTTTTCACGGCAAAAAAATAGGCTCTGCCTCAATCTTCTGAAATAAATGGCCTGACTTTATCACGGAGCAGACTACCTGTACCCTAACTGTGTGTTTGCAACGAAGCTCGTAGAGGCACCATCATATTGAAACTGCCATCTTCATTCGATCTGCATTTGCTTTGGTGGTCAATTTGCTTCATATTCCATGCGTCAATAAAAGCCCTTTCAGAAGGCTTTGCAAAATCATGGTTTTTGGCCGGGATCAGTACCGCTTAAATCATTTAACCGGTGCTGCTTATGTGGCTGAGCGGATATTTTAATTTCCGATAGCGCAGAAATAGGTTCAAAGGAAGACGGTTTTGCAAAGCCTTCTATCAGGCGGGTTAACATTTGAATGTAAACAGGAATGTATGGCTTCTGAATCTTCGTCTTTGACAACAAAAAGCTGGATAAATATTGGTATAGCGATTGCCATAATTGCTTTGGGCTGGGCCTTTGCCGGTAGTTTGCCGCATTATGATGATCACTATGGAATCTGGTCTATCATGCCCCCTTTTGTTGCCATTTTACTGGCATTTCTTACCCGGGATGTAATCAGCTCTCTATTTGTTGGGATTGCTCTCGGCGGTGTGATTACCGGCAACCTGAACATCCCGCAGGAATTTCTGATACCTGCCATCGGAACACATGAATTTGCCCTGATACTCATAGTCTATCTGTGGGCTCTCGGCGGGTTGATCGGTATATGGACACGTACCGGTGGCGCAGAGCGATTCGCAACATGGGCCGGGTCTCTGATGATAAGAGGACCAAAAACTGCGAAATTTTTCACCTGGGTGATGGGTCTGGTTTTTCACCAGGGAGGCACAGTCAGCACGGTACTTACCGGTGCCACTGTACGACCGACAGCAGATAAATACAAAGTTTCCCACGAAGAACTTGCCTTTATGGTAGACTCCACCGCATCACCCGCCGCGGTGGTCATTCCCTTCAACATCTGGCCGATTTATGTAGGCGGACTTGTAGTCGGGACTATCCCTTTGTTTGACACTACTCAGCAGGCGGTAACTTTCTTTTTTCAGTCCATACCGTTTAATTTCTATGCAATAGTAACCATTCTGATTACCCTGCTCTTCGCATGGGAAAAACTGCCTTGGGTTCCCGGCAAGCAAATGCGGTCGGCTATTAAACGGTCCCGGGAAACCGGTGAGCTGGACCGCCCTGATGCTCTGCCATTAGCGGCGGATGAATTGACCGAGCTCAAAGTACCCAAAGACTACAAGTCTGGTATTATAGACTTTATCGGCCCTATCGGAACACTGCTTGGAGTCGCTATTGTACCCTTTTTGTATACGTTTTTTATAATGGGCCAACGGGAAGATGCATCCGTATTGATTGCCGAAGCCTTTATTCTGGCTGTATTGGCGGCGTTTGCTATTGCCAAAATCAAAGGTATGCCCCTGAAAACAATTATGGATGGCTTTATCGATGGCTGTAAAGGCGTTACGATCGGAGCAATAATCCTGGGACTTGCGGTTACCCTCAAAGAAGTCGCCGATGCTGTAGGCACAGCAGCCTACGTAGTTGATCAGCTGGGTGATTTGATACCCGCTTTTATTCTGCCGGGAATTCTTACGTTTCTTTGTATGATTATCGCCTTTTCCACCGGTACCGCTTTCGGCACCTATGCCGTGATATTCCCGGTAGCCATGCCGCTGGCTTATGCCATTGATCCAAGTACTCTTTTTATTATGATCTGTTTCGCAGCTGTAGTTGGCGGGGCCGTTTTCGGAGATAAATGTTCACCCATTTCCGATACTACTATCCTGTCGTCGCTGGCAACCGGCTGTGACCTGATGGATCACGTGCGAACACAATTCCCTCTGGCAACTGCTGCCGCACTAATTGGATTGGTACTGCACGCCATCGTTGTTATAATGTTTGTATAATCCTTCAAACATTAAACACAACGGCTTATGAAGGTTGTTATAGCCGGCGGACACGGAAAAATCGCCATGCATCTGCACCCGGTTTTAACTGCGGCTGGTCATGAAGTCACCGGTTTAATCCGCAATCCGGACCACGCAAGTGATCTTGGGGAGGCCGGGGCGAAACCGGTGATTTGTGACCTGGAGAGCGAAGAAGACCTCTCTTCATTCGTTGGCCCGGCTGATGCGGTCGTTTTTGCCGCCGGCGCCGGACCGGGCAGCGGCGCAGAGCGTAAATGGACGATGGACCGGGACGGTGCCCTCAAACTCATGGAGGCCTGCCGGTTCAACAATATCCGAAGATATGTGATGATCAGTGCGATGAAGGCCGAAGTACCCCGGGGCAATGAGGTCTTCCAGGTTTATTTGAAAGCAAAATCAGAAGCGGATGCAGCCCTTAGAGCCAGTGGCTTGGACTATACCATTGTACGCCCCGGCCGGCTTACGGATGACTCCCCCACCGGTAAAGTAGCACTGGCTGAAGACCTTCCTCGCGGCGAAATCCCAAGAGCAGATGTAGCCTCTGTCGTCGCTGCCTGCATCGATCAAGTGGCGGCTATAGGTCGCCAGTTTGACCTTACCTCGGGCGAAACGCCAATCATGGAAGCTTTGGCACGCCTCAGATAGTAAATTAAGATACTTCTTTACATTACTCCCCATCCCTGAACGTTTCCCCGACTTCGTTATGAACCGGCTCCAGTGTTTGCAGATATTTGTATATGGATCTCAAATCTTCTTCACTCATCCGCTGATATGCTCCCCACGGCATCGGGGTTCCGGATATGCCGCCACCTGCCTTAAAACGTGAAACAAACGTATCTTCGGACCAACCCGCCAGGATTCCTGTTTCCG
The DNA here is from genome assembly GCA_007131535.1 of Balneolales bacterium. Taxonomy (GTDB): domain Bacteria; phylum Bacteroidota; class Rhodothermia; order Balneolales; family Natronogracilivirgulaceae; genus SLJN01. The sequence continues at coordinate 21,750 of SLQI01000284.1, forward strand.
GATCGGGAGTGATGTTCGGACTCACAAATGATTCCTGAGGATTTTTCAAGGACTCTTGTTCCAAACCACCTGCAAATCGTTCTCCCTCGTACGTCCCATCCAAAGGATTTCGTTGTGAATGGCACCCCATACAACCTGCCACATTTTCAGCCAAATACTTCCCCCGCTCAATGGATACTTCCTCAACAGGACTGTCTTCAGGTGCCTCCTCGCCAAAATCCACCGGTTCGATGACTGTCGACATCATAAACTTTCCGGTAAGATTCAGATCAGGTTCCGGGATCGGGTTATGTACAGCCGGCTGGCTTCGCAGATAGGCAATTACATCATGCAAATCCCGATCACTCATTCGGTGAAAATCCATAAACGGAAATAATGCGCGACCATCGTGCGCAACATTGAAACGCAAAGCTCTTTTCAGTTCGGCATCAGTCAC